>CAXTEW010000411.1:0-2012 GCA_964243175.1 uncultured Acidobacteriaceae bacterium | reverse complement strand
CCATTGCGCCCGAAAACCTGGAATAAGACCGCCTACTCGGCTGGAGGTCACTTCGTGACGTGTTCTTGCTCTTACGAACACACGTCGCGAAGTGACCTCCAGCCGAGTAGGCGGTCTTTCTTTTAAGCGCCCGGTGCCTTGACCGCCAGGATCTCCGGCTTATCGATCTCAGGTGGTTTGGCAAACAATTCTTCGGCCTTGGCAAACAGCGCTTTCGCAATATCGCCCGATAGGTGGGCTTCCCGCGCCTTGTCATCCGCAAATGTATCGAAGATGCCATACTTCGACGGCCCGATCTTGAGTGCGTACCAGGTGGTCGTACCGCTCTCCGCCTGGGCCATCGGTAGCGCCGATTTCAGAAACTCTTCCACTTCCTGTTCCTTCCCCGGTTTCGCTTCCAGTTGTGCCCAGATCGCCAGCTTATCCATGTGTTTCCTCCGCACAGTCAGATGCCGGGGTGGCTACTCCGTACAATAAGCAGGTCTATGAGAGTTTTCATCACGGGAGCGACTGGCTTCCTCGGGGCGCATGTCAGCCGGGCGCTGCTGGCGGCGGGTGCTGATCTGCGCGTGCTGGTGCGACCGACCAGCGACCTGCGCAATGTCGCGGAGCTTGGCTCCACAGCTTCGGTCGAGCAGGTGACAGGCGATTTACGGCAGCCGGAGACCCTCCGCATCGCGCTCCGCGGCTGTGATGCATTGATGCATGTGGCTGCCGATTATCGCCTGTGGGTCCGTGACCCGCAGCAGATGTATGCGTCGAACGTGGAGGGAACGCGGGCGCTGCTGCAGCTGGCGCGCGAGGAGAAAGTCGCCCGCGCCGTCTACACGTCGAGCGTCGCTACCATGGGCTTCCAGAAGAGCGGCATCATCATCGACGAGGCAACACCCGTGTCCCTGGCGAACATGGTCGGCCACTACAAGCGATCCAAGTACATGGCAGAGGAAGTGGCGCTGGCAGCGGCGCGTGCGGGGCAGCATGTCATCACGCTCAACCCCACGACGCCGATCGGCGCCTACGATCTCAAGCCGACACCTACCGGCCGCATCATCGTCGATTTTCTGAACGGCAATTTCCCGGCCTATATGGACACAGGGTTGAACCTGGTCGATGCAGCGGAGGTGGCGCGGACCCACGTCACGGCGCTTGACCGCGGGACGCCTGGCGAGCGCTACATCCTGGGCGGGGAAAACCTGACGTTGAAGCAGATCCTGGACAAGATGTCGGCGATTACCGGGCTGCCGTCACCCCGGCATCGCGTGCCTCATAGCGTCGCGATGATCTTCGCCTTCTTTGACGAATGGATCACCGGGCGCATGCGCGGCCGGGAACCACGGGCAACGGTCGAGGCAGTCCGCATGGGCAGGAAGAAGATGTTTGCCTCGTCGGCGAAGGCGGAACGCGACCTGGGCTTCCGTATCGTGCCGGTCTACCAGGCGCTGCGCAGCGCGATTGACTGGTTTCGCGAGCATGGGTATGCGCCGCCCGGTGCAGAAAGGGGAGGGCATTGAGACAGATCGGCATCGTCGCCGCCCTTCCAGGGGAGCTGCATCCGCTGGTGCGCGAGTGGCCGCGCACAGACCAGGTGTTTGTCGGCCAGATCGGAAATGCGCAGTGCTTTGCGGCCGCCGAAGGCATGGGTGCGGCAGCAGCGACACGCTCCTTTGCGGCGGTCCGCGCGGCTGCGGGCAATCTCGATGCCGTCGTGTCCTATGGCTGGGCAGGCGCACTGACCTGCGGGCTCAAACCACCTGGCGTGCATGTCCTCGCCAATGTGATCGACTCGCAGACAGGGGAACGCTTCGCGACGGCAAGTCCTGAGCCGCCGGCTGGCGCGCCCCTGCGGCTTGTCACGCTGAACCACGTAGCCCGAGCCGATGAGAAGCGCGCTCTCGCCCAACGATACCAGGCGGTGCTGGTGGACATGGAAGCTGCTACCATCGCCCGCCTGGCCCGGGCGCGCGGAATCGACTTCCTCTGCATCAAGGGCATTTCCGACAGCTACATCGACA
>CAXTEW010000410.1:0-2027 GCA_964243175.1 uncultured Acidobacteriaceae bacterium | reverse complement strand
AGTCGAATGACCTGCGGTTGCCCTGTTTGTGCCCTGCACCGCTTCGCTGTGTCAGGCCATCGCCTTCCTCAAGCGTTTAGTTACAACCAGGTGTCATCCTGAGCGAAGTCGAAGGATCTGCTTTTCGCATTGCTTTGTCTGGGGCAGCAAAGCGCCCACGTGGCGACCTATTGCGCTCTTCAAGCATGTCCAGAATCAAGAGGCGGTCGTACTGCTTCCCGGACGCACCGGTTTCCCAATAATCCTCGACCATCATGCGGGCAAAGTCTTCGCGAGTTGTCCCCAGCTCAGGCCGATGAAAGATAGGCTCGCGTTGCATCAGTTCGCGCAGAACAGCTGCGAGCTCGTGGTTGTAGACAGCGCTGCAAACAGTCATACTCCTCAATCCTCGCTGGATTTCTCGCCGCATGGAGGAAAGCTTACATCACCTGTTCGGCGAAACGCTCCATCTCTTCGAGCTGGGGCGAGCTCTGCAACAGCAGCAGATCGACGCCCGCGTTCGTAAATGCGGCGACCTGTTCCTTCAGCTGGTCAGGCGTGCCCACCAGCCCCGAACGCAGCCCGCGGTTCGACACCGAGTAATCCTCGAGCGAAACCTTCTGCTCGAGCTTCGATCCGGTAATCCACTGCTGATAGTTCTTGTATCCCTGCGCCGACTGCTGCACATCGGTAATGCGGATAACTTCCTTCTGCGCTGCCTCTGCCGTATCGCGCACGATGGCGTAGCCCGCGACGCCATAGACCATCGGCGGTAGACCGGCACGCTCGCGCCGTTCCCGCATGTCGGCGATCTTCTTGCCTACTGTTGCGGGCGAGTCGCCATGCATCAGGTACGCATCGCACTTGCCTGCGATCAGGTTCTTCGCCGTTTCTGACTCGCCGCCTGCATAGAGCGTCGGCCGTGGTGTGCTCACCGGCTTCGGCGAGAGCACATTTTCGCGCACGTTGTAGTACTTGCCCTCGTAGGAGAAACCCTGCTGCGACCAGCAGCCATTCAGCACGTCGAGCCACTCATTCGTACGCGCGTAACGGTCGTCATGCTGGTCGAAATGCGGGCCATACTTGGTCGCTTCATCGGCCCACCAGCTGGACACCACGTTCAACGTCAGGCGGCCGCCCGAAATGTGATCGATATTTGCTGCCTGTTTGGCCAGCAGCGCTGGATTATGAAATGTCGGCCGGACCGCGACCATCAGCTCCAGCTGATCTGTAACCGCTGCGAGTGCAGCTGCAGTCGACCAGGCATCAAGCGAGGGCGCTTCCACACCCTTTATATCGTTGAGGTTCAGTTCAGCAATCAGGGACACGTCGTAGCCCAGCTGCTCGGCGCGCTGCGCGAGCCGGCGCACATAACTCCAGCTCGCTTCCATCCCCTCGTCTTCCACGTTGCGCAGCCAGCCACCGAACACCGGCATCCAGAAGCCATATCGCATCAGCGCACGCCCGCAGTCTGGCCGATGCCGAGCGATGCATCGTGTTCTGCATGCCATTGCTGCGCATCGGCCTTCGCTGCTTCCAGGCTGAGCCAGTCCACCAGGCGGACAAAGGGATCGAAACCAACCACGCGCGCGCCGTTAGCGACAAAGTTGGACAGGGCATTGATGTCGTAGAACAGCGGCACCGCATCCTCGCCATCCCGCTCGTCCAGCATGTACTCGACGCCACCAAGTTCCACGCCCGCTGCCGCCATGATCTGCTCAACGTCAGCGATCACAGAGGAGGGCGGCTCATACCCTTCGACGCGAATCCCCGACTTGGGCGCATCGATCGCGCAGGCAGCGCGGTCCAGGTCAACGCCGCCCGTGGTGCGGCAGATATCCGCCGGACACAGGTCGAAAGTTTCGCCCGTCGTGTGTACCTTGATCGCATACAGAAATTTGCCGTCCAGCACTTCGCACCGCACGATGAAGCCACCCTGCGCCGGGATAAACTCCTGCACCAGTGCCGTCGAGTCGAGACCGAACAGCAGCTCGCCTGCCTCTGCTGACGCGGCAAGCTGCTCGCGCGAGTCGAAGCGCTTCACGCCA
>CAXTEW010000409.1:0-2028 GCA_964243175.1 uncultured Acidobacteriaceae bacterium | reverse complement strand
ATCGGTTCAGCCATCAGCAAAGCCGATCAAGGAGCGCCATTTTGCACCAGAGCCGGTCCAGAGACATAGGCGCCGTAGAGGCGTTCAGGGGGGGGCAGGGCAGCGTCCGGGTGCTGCACAGACCAGAGAGCCCGGATCCGGCCCGAAACGCGGCGTGGGACGCGGAGCATGCGGCTCCACTGGTGCGTCAGAGCTTCCAGGTGATCGTGATCCGCCGGCTATCCGGCCTGTTCAAAGGAGCGGCGGCATGATCGACCGGTTGAAGAAGCGCGCCGCCGAACTCGAGCGGGCGCATGCCGAGAGCGAGGCGAACTGGTGCCTCGCCGTGATGCCGGCTCGGTTGACGGACGTGCAGCAGGCGGCGTGGCATGCGTCGGAGGTCGAGCCGCTCGAGCAGGTGGGTGAGCGGATATCCGTTCTGAGGCTCGTGGCAGGCTCGGATCGAAGCTCGGGTTGGCTTCAGTGATTGCAGTTATCGAAGCACTGGCTCCCGATCTTTACCTTCAGTCTATGACGCCATGACCGGATCTCATACCAAACAGCGGCCTTGGCGGCGTCGACCCTCAACTCCCACTCGTGCCTGAGGTCAGGCGGCTTCCAAGGCGTAACGGCGACAGTGGTTGAGGTAGGCGGCTTCATGCGTGGCGGAGAGGTCGACCACGCTGTCCCAAAGCCAGGACGGTGCGTCCAGGGTGCGTGATCGATTGCGTTCCAGCTCGATTAGCCAGCCCCTGCGTTGCGACGCGTCCATTTGCCGTGCGTGGCAGCGGCCAACGACATGCGCCAGGAACTCTGCCACCTCCATGGCCTCATCGCGCGCGAGATGCTCAAACTCCAGCTTAAGGTCCTGCGGCAGCAGTTCACGTAGGAACACGGACTTGCCGAGCAGCTGGGCGCTTATCATGCGGTCCCCGAGGAACGGCGACAATGCGCGGGCGCCAGTGACAACCCGTTCGCCGTTATTGGCTGGCATTGTGGCCCGTTCGGCACGCGGGGCAGCGGTGGCAACGGCTTCCTTCACGTCCATCAAGCAATGGCGTTCGTTCTTGCCCTGGCCGACGGCGGCAAGGACAGCATAGCGTTGCAGCCCGAGCGAACTACATCCCTTGCGCCAATACGCGGCATCCAGCACGCTCACCCTGGCACCGTCGTTGCGACCCCGCAGCGAGGTGAGCAGCTTGCAGATAATGGGTTCGGCAAACAGCGCATCGACCGCCGCACGTTCCTTCCGCGTCAACGGCCAGAAGCGCTTTCCGAGGGGAATGGACGGCTCCACGCCTTCGATACGTTCATCTGCTAGATGCTTCCAGGATCGTCTAGCGGCTTGGCGCATTACCGAACGCACAGTTGTGGGCATACTCCGGACGGCGTCGTTGGTTTCTCCCGGCTCGGTTTCGGCGAAGGCTGCCTCGTAGCCCACCACCGCGCGCTCCAGCATGTGGGCCGTGGTAATGCCCGGCAGATCAGACCCACGCGCCGCCATCGCCAAGGAAAGGCCCAGACGCACCAGGTCGTGGGCAGGGTTGCCGATCACCGTCTGATCGAGATCGCGTATTTGTATCGCCACCGTGCCGTTGTTGCTGGCAACGGGTCCAAGATTGCCGACGTGGCAGTCGCCGCAGATCCAGATTGCGGGGCCATCCGGGAGCGGGCGTCGTGCCGAACCTTCGAGCCACTCATAGAACTTGACGGTGCTTCCTCTAACGTAAGCATGTGCCGATGCTGACATCTTGCAGTTGCGCTCTGCTGTTAAAAAAGCAGCTCGGTTGCCTGGGGCTGGGTAGGGGGCTGGCTTCATGCTCAATCCTGTTTGGGAATCGATCCCAACATGGACCATGGCGGGTGTCTACGGTCGGCAGAGTAAGACGCAGTCCTACTGCTTCAGCTGCACACCCCCAAGCGGATTGGCTGTATTCCCCGGGGTCGCTGTCCCAAGGTGATTCTCTGGCTCGTGGGGTACTTCCGAGTCGCGACGGCGCCGAGCGCCGCCGTTGCGACAAATGCTGCGATAATGGTCGGATCAATGGC
>CAXTEW010000408.1:0-2028 GCA_964243175.1 uncultured Acidobacteriaceae bacterium | reverse complement strand
CGTCTTCAGGTACCGCGGGTTCTCCGGATCCACCTCGATCTTCTCCCGAATACGCCGCACGTACACATCTACCGAGCGCGGCGTCACAAAGCGCGCGTCGCCCCACACTGCGTCCAGCAGGTGATCGCGGGAGAAGACCCTGCCCGGGTGCCGCGCCAGGTAGTCGAGCAGCCGGAACTCGGTCGCTGTTGTCGTCGTCAGCTCACCGCGCACTTTCAGCTGCATTGCCCCGGCATCGATGATGACTTCCTCGAACTGGATGGTCTGCGGTCCGGTGGGGCGCTCGAAACGCCGCAACACCGCTTTCACACGCGCCACCAGCTCTCTTGGCGCAAACGGTTTGGTGATGTAGTCATCCGCCCCCAGTTCCAGGCCGAGCACCCGGTCGTTTTCGGACGCCCTTGCGGTCATAAAGATGATGGGAATGCTCGACAGCTTCGCGTTGGCGCGAAGCCTTCTGCATACCTCGAGGCCATCGCCGCCCGGGACCATGATGTCGAGAAGAAACAGCGCGGGGCTTTGCCGCTCGGCCTCGGCGATCAGGTTCATGGGCGTCGGAAACAGGCGAGGAGTGTACCCGGCAGCCTGCAAGTGGTGCTCCACCAGCCGTGCGATATCCGTATCGTCTTCCAGAACAAAAACAGACGTGCTCAAAGCAGCTATACCCTCGTGGCCACGGCTCGCGCGGCTCGCCTAAGCGTACTCTCGAGAGGCACTTGCGGTGCGAATAGTGCGTGAATTTGGCCTGCCGCTGCGATCCATGCCCAGATGCAGCCCCGACGCGGGCCGCCGCCGGCATCGCGCGCGCGCGTTTTCGACTCCAACACTGCATAAGGAGAGCCATGGCACAGCAACAACGCAAACTGGGTACGCAGGGACTTACCGTCTCCGAACAAGGCCTGGGCTGTATGGGCATGTCGGAGTTCTACGGCGCGATCGATGAGGCGGAGTGCGTCGCGACACTGAACCGCGCCATCGAGCTCGGCATCAACTTCCTCGATTCCTCCGACGCCTATGGCCCTCACAAGAATGAGGAGCTGATCGGGCGTGTCTTCAAGGGCCGCCGCAGCGAAGTGACGATAGCCACCAAGTTCGGCATCGTCCGCGACCCGGACAACCCTTCGATCCGCAGCATCAGCGGCCGCCCGGAGTACGTCAAGCAGGCCTGCGATGCCAGCCTCAAGCGACTCGGCACCGAAGTCATCGATCTTTACTACCTCCATCGCGTTGACCCCCAGGTCCCGATCGAGGAGACCGTCGGCGCCATGGCTTCGCTCGTGCAGGCTGGCAAGGTGCACTACCTGGGCCTTTCAGAGGCAGCTCCGGAAACCATCGAGCGTGCTCACAAGACCTACCCCATCAGCGCCCTGCAGACGGAGTACTCCTTGTGGTCGCGTGATCCGGAAGACGGTCTTCTGGAACTCACCCGCTCGCTTGGCATCGGCTTCGTCGCCTACTCGCCTCTAGGCCGCGGCTTTCTCACCGGGCAGATCAAGAGTGAGAGCGACCTTGCGGCCGATGACTGGCGCCGCAATGCGCCCCGATTCCAGGGAGCCAACTTCACCAAGAATCTTGAACTGGTCGCCAAGATAGAAGACCTTGCGCGGCGCAAAGGCGTCCAGGCCTCACAGCTGGCCTTGGCCTGGGTGCTCTCGCAGGGCGCTGATATTGTTCCCATTCCGGGCACCAAGCGCATCAAGTACCTGGAGGAGAATGCCGCGGCTTCCGAACTCACCTTCTCACCGGCGGAGCTCCGCGAGATCGACGAGATTGCACCGGCCAACACGGCTGTCGGCACTCGCTACAACGAAGCCATGATGCAGACGCTCAATCGCTGATAGACCGGCTGCGCCTGGCGGTCACTTCGTGACTTGTATTCTTGATACAAGCGCCACGCAAAATGTCACGAAGTGACCGCGAGCCGCGCAGGCGATCTTAGATGGATTGCACCGCGAGGTGCAGCAGGTCGTCGACCAGCCCCACCTCTTTTTGCACGAAAGGCTCGCCATACCGGACGCCGCCCAGGAG
>CAXTEW010000407.1:0-2029 GCA_964243175.1 uncultured Acidobacteriaceae bacterium | reverse complement strand
ACGGTGGAAATACTCGAAGCCAAACTTGACATGCACCGACCGGACCTGATCCTGACACATGCGCCGACCGACTCGCATGCGGATCACCGCGTTTTGAGCGACTCCCTGGTTTCAGCGGCACGACGCAGCGCCAGCATTCTGTTTTACGAAGGGCCCTCCTCACTGCAGTTCGCTGCTTCTCTCAAGATTGACATTGCAGCTGCCTGGGATCTCAAGGTGAAGAGTTTGCTAGCCCATGCGTCGCAGCGGGAGCGCGTCCGTACAGTGGAGTGGGCCGAGGCGGTCGGCCGCCATCGCGCGTGGCCGCACTACCGCGGCATCTGCGAAGCGTTTACGCCTGTTCGGATGGACCTGAGCCTGATGGTGGAAGTGGCGACACAGATGGACTATCCAGGACCTGTATCGGAATTGACACGGGGAGGCGAAATGCCTGGTCCCGTGGCCTGGAGCATTGTCTAATGCGCACAGTCAAGGTGCTTATCGCTGGTGCGGGCCCCTGTGGCTTAGGCGCTGCTCTCGAGATGATGGAAGCTGGCGCCGGAAGCGCCGGAGACTTCCTCCTGGTAGACCCGGCGACCAGGGCCGGCGGCTGGGCGTCATCACGAACAACCGCCGAGGGCTTCACTTTCGATTTCGGCGGCCACGTTCTATTTCCCCATAAGCATTACACCCGCTTTGCGGATCTGCTGCAGGGGCTGCCCATCGAGTGGGCGGCTTCCGTGCCGAAGCGTGGCGTGCAGATGGAAGACAGTTTTCTGCCGTACCCTGCGCAGCGGAACCTGCAACGGCTGCCACTGCATAAGTTGGTCCGAGCCATGGCAAGCGTGTTCTTGCACCGACTGCGTACCCCGCAGCCCGCCGCAGAGGCCCATCCGTCGGTGGCCGGGGATCTGCAGGCTTACCTCCAGGACCGCTTTGGGTCGTACATAACGAAGATTTTGATGGAGCCATTGAACCGGAAGCAGTGGGCACACGCACCTGAGGAGTTGACCGATGTCTGGGTGCGTCACCGGTCTGGCTCGACGACCCGTAATGTCGCCGACATGGACTTGAAGAAGATGGCCTGGAACCTGATCGCGGGCAAGGATGACCCTGGGTGGACGCCTGAAACAAGAGTGACGTACCCGGCGACAGGTGGATCCGGGGCTATCTGGTCGGCGATTGCGCGCGCGGTCCCTGCGGAGAGGATGCTGCTGGAAACCAGCATTGTTTCTCTGTGCCTCACGGCGAAGACGGCCCTGCTGAGTACGGGTGAGACCGTTAAGTGGGAGCACCTGGTGTCAACGATGCCGCTGGATACGCTGCTGCGCTCGATGCCAGACCGGCCTGACCTGGCGCTGAAGGCTGAGCGGTTCGTCAAGGCAAGGTCGCGCCTGTTCGGCTTTGGAGTCCGCGGCAAGTTGCCGCAGCGGTATGCCGGGTTGCACTCGTGCCAGGTGACCGATGCCGAGGTGCCATTCTGGCGGTTGAATTTCCCTATGACGGTGAGCCAGGGAAATGGGCCGGACGGATGTTTCTCGCTGCTTTGCGAGGTAAGCGAGCCGTCAGCGCAGCCGGCCCGAGCAGCCGGAGAACTGCGTGCCGCAGTGGAAGAAAGCCTCTACCGCATGGGATTGCTGGGGCGGTCGGGACTGGAAGTGGTGTCGCGCTGGGAGTACACGATTGAGCACGGGTACCCGGTCCCTTTTCTGGGCAGGGATGCGTTGCTAAAGGAAGTGCAGCCAGTGCTTGAGGAGGCAGGAGTGTACAGCCGTGGCCGGTTTGGTACGTGGCGGTACGAGATATCGAACCAGGACCATGCTTATATGCAGGGTGTGGAAGTGGTGAAGCGCCTGCTGTTTCGTGTTCCGGAGGAAACCTATGGCAACGCCACCGCGGTGAACGAGGTGGCGATCAGCCAGGAAATTGCTCCAGAAGACGTGGTGATCGCGCATGAGTCGATGCGCGAGGTGATGCAGCAGCCGATTATCGCCAACATCAACTAACGCTTTGCCTACCTGTAGCAACTCAGCGTCGAGAATCTTCAAGG
>CAXTEW010000406.1:0-2030 GCA_964243175.1 uncultured Acidobacteriaceae bacterium | reverse complement strand
CAAACGGGTAATAACAAAGGGAAAGCAGCCGAATCTAGATCAAGCACAGGATCGGCATAGTTGATGGACAAAGCAGTGATGTTACGAGAAATCCTGAAGGCCAACCCCGCCGACGCGTTTGCACGGTACGGCTTGGCGATGGAGTTATCAAGCAGAGACGACCTGGAAGGGTCGCTCGCTGAATTCAAGACGCTGCTACAGGACAATCCGGAATATACGCCGGGATACTTCATGGCAGCGCAAACCTTTGCGCGTGCCGGGCGAACGCCGGAAGCAAAGGAGCACCTGGTCCTGGGAATACGCACCGCGGCGCGGACGGGCAACAGCCATGCCGAGGGCGAGATGCAGGCCATGCTGGATGAGTTGGAGCTGCAAGGGTAAGCCGCAGTGGTGTACACGAACGAAGCCGCATTTTCAGGGCAAATGAGTCAACAGCAGCAGCGACCTTCCGCCGTACAAAACTTTGGAGCGAGCGGCTCCGAAACCGGCGACTCGGCCTGAAAGGCAAGACTGTATGAAGATCGCCCTATTTCCTCTGGACGTCGTCCTCTTTCCCGGCGTTCCTCTCCCGCTGCATATTTTCGAGGAGCGGTACCAGGAAATGGTCGAAGGCTGTCTCACGGGAGAGTTGCAGTTCGGTGTCGTGCGCGCACAACGGGAAGGGCTTGCCATCGCGGGCTGCACAGCATCGATCACCCGGGTCTTGCGCCGGCACCCGGACGGGCGGATTGACATTCTCTGCGAGGGCGGGCGGCGCTTCGAGATTGAACAGCTGGATACGTCACGATCCTTTCTGCAGGCAGAGGTGGATTTTTTTGACGATGACCGGCAGGAAGCCACCCGCGAGGACCGGGCCGAGTGTGTCGCGCTTCACCTGGAGGTGCTGACGCTGGCCGGCATCGGGCGTGACAGCTATGCCCTGGACCTGGATCGCGATGTGTCGTTCGTGCTGGCTTGGGAGCTGCCCGCGGACCTTGGATTTAAGCAAAAGCTGCTCACCACGCGATCGGACCGGGAGCGGATCGACTTGCTCCGCGACTTCTACGAGGAAATCCTGCCCAAGCTCAGGATGGGCGCAGCCGGCCGTTCGGAGTCCTCGCGCAACGGGCATAACCGGATCATGTAACCCTTCTGGCGCGGGGTTCGCTACGATGCGCTGAAGATGCCGCGCAGACACGCCCGGGACGCGTCGTTTATCCTATCTGTATCGACTGGCAGAATGACCGCCTCCCGGTTGCGCAGACCACGCCCGCCAAGACGCATCCGTAAGATCTCCGAACCGGCGTTCGCCACCCTCTTTTCAGGTTCCACAGGAGTCACTATCAGTATGTCCTCTACCAGCCCAGCTGCCTCGCTTCCCCGCACCGGCTCCCCCTCCCTGCCGAAGACTCTCGGTGAGCTTCGCACCCACCCGCTGTATGGCGAGGCGCGCCTGCGCGACCGATCAGTCAAGGACGAGTTGCGCGAGAACTTGATCGCGCGCCTGCGGGAACATGGGAAATCCCAAGAGCCGATCTTTCCGGGCATCGTCGGGTATGACGACACGGTGGTGCCGCAGATCGTGAATGCCGTGCTTTCGCGGCATAACTTCATCCTGCTGGGCCTGCGGGGTCAGGCGAAGAGCCGAATCCTGCGCGCGCTGACCCACCTGTTGGACGAGTGGTCCCCCTACATTGCGGGCTCTGAGATCCGCGATAACCCGTGGAAGCCGCTGGCCAAGCACTCGCGCGACCTGCTGGCGCAGCATGGCGACCACACGCCGATCGCCTGGATGACCCGCGATGACCGCTACGTGGAGAAGCTGGCGACGCCTGATGTCACGGTTGCCGACCTGGTCGGCGATCTCGACCCAATCAAGGCGGCTCGCGGCGGCCAGGACCTGTCGAATGAGCTGACGATGCACTACGGGCTGCTGCCGCGGGCGAACCGGGGCATCTTCGCTATCAACGAGGTACCTGACCTCGCAGGCAAGATCCAGGTCGCACTGTTCAACATCATGCAGGAAGGCGATGTGCAGATTAAGGGCTACC
>CAXTEW010000405.1:0-2046 GCA_964243175.1 uncultured Acidobacteriaceae bacterium | reverse complement strand
GCGGGACGGGTGTGAGTTGCCGCGGATGCGTGGGCGCCAGGCCTGTGGGTGGCATTGTGTGCAGGGAGCCGCAGGCCAGGGAAACAAGGCCGCGCCGCGGGATCAGGACCTGGCCTGCACCGTCGAGAGGCAGCGGCTGTAGAGCTCAAGCAGCAGCGTGACCTGGTCTTCCGGCTTGGGGGTGCCGCCGCTGGTGAAGCCGGTCGAGGGCGTAGCAGTGCGCAGGATATTGGTGCTGCCGGCGACGAACTTGAGCAGGTCGAGGGCGATGTCCTCGTTGCGGCGCGCATGGCTGGTGGCGGATGAAGCAGTTGTCTGGTCCACGAAGACCCTCCGAAGGCGATGCTAACAAAGAACGGGGCTGGGCGCTGGCTGGAAGCCAGGGACGGGGCTTGTATGGCCTAAACCGCCTGCGCGGCTGGCGGTCACTTGGTGACACGTGGCGTTTCTTCAGTAGGACGAGTAGAGGGCACGAAGGGAGCGCTGCTCCACCTCTCTATGCGGCGCGCGGGCGGCGGCTAGGGGGCCTGGAGAACGTAGGCGACGAGGCCGACAACGAGATCCTGTGGCGAGCTGCCGGGGGGGACGGGGACGGCTTCGGCGCGGAAGGCGTGTGAATGGAAGTCGAGCAGGAGCTGGTTGCGGTCGAAGGTGAAGTAGCAGAAGCGTAGTTCCCGGTCACGGCGGATGGCGTAGATGGGTGGCTCTTCCGAACCGGAGCCGGTGGATGTGACGGCATGCCGATCGAGGATGACGAGAGCGCCGGGCTTGAGACGGGGCTGCATGGGGCGTGCCTGCTGCTCAGTGAGAGAGACAGCGACGAAGCGTTCGCGGGCGGGATGGCGACGCAGCGCGAGCGCTGGCGCCAGGGGGGAGCCTGGAGCGAGAGGGAAGGGCATGCGGGCGATAACAGACGAGAGGCGGATGACGTCATCGTGCATGGCTACCTCGGCGGATACGACGGGGACGCCGCTGGTGAGTGGCGGGGAGGGCAGAGCAGGCGCGAAGACCAGGTCGGCGAGGTCCAGTTCCAGGGCGGCGACGACGCGATCGAGAGCGCGGAGACTGAAGCCACGACGATTGCTGAGGAAGTTGGAAATGGTGGGCTGGGTGAGGCCGGACCTGCGAGCGAGCATGGAGGCGGTAAGCACTTTGCGCTCGATCCTGCGAAGCACTTCTATGCGTAAGCGCTCCTGGATTTGGGAGAAATTCATTTAAGAAGGCATGCCAGGGAGCTAAGCGTTGAAACGAATGGTATTGCCCAGAGGCAAGTGTCGCTTAAGCGCGGCCCCAAGGGTGTGCAAGGGAAAGCCTTTGTCGGCGAAAACGGTGACTGGCGGAGGGCTGGATTCGTTGACGGGTCAGAATGGCGTGGCTATGGTCGGGATACTTTCACCTGCTCTGTTGACCTGAATGATTCTCTGCCCGAGATGGGCGCACGGACTGCCTGCCAGAATGGGGCCCCTGCGTTGGTGTGGCAGGGTGGCGGCGATCGCCATGGCGACCGGGGAGGGTGCTGGCCGGGTCCGGGGATGGATGCGAAGTCCTGGCTGCACGGGCACGTTGCCGAGGAGCGGCACCGACAGGGAAGACGACGAAAGGCGGCGCGGGATGGCAGACGCCGAGCAGTGGAACGGACAACTGCACGACTGGAGAGCAAGATGACGTATCAACCGGTAAGCCTGAAGGTGTGTGAAGGCTGTGGGACTTTGTGGATCCGCAAGCAGGCAGGCGTGGGCGTGTACTGCGCACCGTGCGTGGATATATTGCAGCACTTTCCTGACCCGAAGACACGGTTGCGACCAGGCAGGCCAAAGAAGCAGAACTTTGCGCCACTGCCGAGCGGGGTGCCAGAGCTGGAACTGGCTGGCGGCACACAGTGAGCGGCGCGGCGGCAAGGAAGCCGCAGGGGATGGCGTGGAACTGGAGTGAACCGCCACGAGCGCAACCGACACCGGCCGTAGTGAAGGACAGGGGCACGATTGAAGTGCCGAGCACTTCACTGGCTTTTTACCGGAGATACACAGAGCTGCTGCTGCGGCGATA
>CAXTEW010000404.1:0-2057 GCA_964243175.1 uncultured Acidobacteriaceae bacterium | reverse complement strand
AGCCGCGGGGCTTTTTCTTGTGCGAGCTGGTTTCTACTGCGGGGTGCTGCTGCTCGATGAGCCTGTGCCTGAACTCCCCGAACTTCCACTGCCCGAGCTGCTGGACCCGGAGCCCGTACTTCCCGAGCTGGGAGTGCTGCCAAAGCTCCCGAAGCTCGACCCGCTGCTTGAACCAAAGCCCGAGCTGCCGGACGTGCTGGAGCTTCCAGGGCCGTTGCTGATGCCCGGACTATTGCCAAAGCCCGTGCCCGTGCCGGAACCTGTTGTGCCGCCAGTCGCGCCCTGAGCCGTGCCCGACCCGCCGATCAGGCTCGCCTGCGCAGTCACCTGGTCTTCGACCGGGTCGTAGAGAAACTCCCACTGGTTGTAGATCTTCTTGAGCTTGTACCAGCGATTGGTCGCAGTCGTCATGGGCGGCATGACGCCGACGATCGGCGCGCTCGTGAGGGAGGTGCTGGTCGCCGAGCCAAGGCCCGTGCCACCCGTCGAGCCGCCCAACCCCGATGTGCTGCCCGGACTTACGCTGCTGCCGAAGCTCGAGCCAGCGCCTGCGCTGCTGCCAAAAGCGGAGCTGCTGCTGCCGAAGCCAGAGCTGCTGTTGCCGGCGTTCGCCATACTGCCCGATGTTCCGCTTGCCGAGCTTCCCGTGGCATCGTCCGGTGCGTACAGGCCGGCGGTAAAGCTGGCGCCGCCCATGCCTCCACTCGCACCTGCGCCGCCGGTCGAGGTCACGCTGCCATCGGCGTTTGGAATAGTGCCGGCAACGGCACTCGCGCTCGCTACAGAGGAGGCGGAAGTCGCGCCATTGAGGCTGGCCCCGGTGCCGATGGGCTGGCCGAAAAATCCGAGCGGCTTCAGGTGCGCCTTTCCCATCAGGACCGGCTTCCAGTCATCCTTGCCGGTCATGGGGTCGGTGTAGCGCTTGCGCAGAAAGCGGATGTCGTTGGTCTTGATCAGCTGGTCGATCGAATTCGGGTAGCTGCCCATCTTCTTGTAGTAGAGCTTGATGGCGCGCTTGTACTGCTCCCCGCGGTTGACGAGCTCAAGTTCCTTGTCGCGGCGGATCGAGTCCGCAATCTTGGGCACGGCCATGGCGAGCGAAAGGGTGACCAGCGCGACAAAGAAGACGACGGCGAGCAGCAGGTACCCGTCTTCAGGGTTGGCCTCCGCGCTGCCCGCGCGACCTGCCACTTCTGCCGCCTGCGAAAGAGGAACAGGCTCCCGGTGGAGGACAGCCGCGGAATCCTGGGGCATGCGATCGTTCATCGGGCATCTCCTTCCTCGTGTCATGCTTCGGTGCTTCAAAACTGGAACCGTTAGTTCTGCACCAGCGGCAGCGACTGCGTGTTGTGGTACGGCAGATCCTCGACCATGATCGAGAACGGCGCGATCTTCACGACGCGATAGCGATGGCTCACCACGTCGCCTTCCTGGGCGATGAACACATCATCCCCGTGCAGCAGGAACGCCTTGCGATCCCCGGCACGCGTAGTCGCAAGCCCGAAGAAGCGCAGGTCGATCGCCGGCGGTGGCGGCGGGCCTGCAGGCGCAACCGGGGCCTGAACCGTCGGACGGACAGGGCCCTTGACCCGCTCGATACTGATCGGCGTCGGCATGGAGTTCATCGAGAAGATGTTGCGGCCGTTGCCTGCGTAGAGAAAGGACTCGGTCTCGGCCATCAGCTCCGGGTGCAGCGTCGGGTCCAGATGTGAGCTTCCACTCGCAGCATCGCCGTCAGTGACGGAGACCGCATAGCGGGCTTCGTTCGAGCTGGTTCTTCTCGCACTGTTCGACGGAGAAGTACGCACCACGCTTTGCGCCGGGCCTGCACTCGCCGGTACCGGTGGCGGCGTATCGTCACCGCCAAAGATGGTATGCACCGCAAGCAGCAGCACGATCAACCCCAGGGCCGAGGCGATAGCCACCTTTTTTCTGTCTTCCACGCCTATCTTCAGCGCCATGATTCCGTCCTCGTCTGCCTGGCAGCCATCCTCAACATCGTCATCGGCGCTAGTGTGTTGCGAAAAGCAGCGGTCATCACTGGGTCTCCGACGAGG
>CAXTEW010000403.1:0-2059 GCA_964243175.1 uncultured Acidobacteriaceae bacterium | reverse complement strand
TTGGGCGATCGACTAATGGTAGGTCAAGTGCCTTTGACGCACTTTGTCTAGGTTCGAATCCTAGTCGCCCAGCCAGTTTGGGTAGTGACGCGAGCAGGCCCGGGGACAACAAGCCCCGCGGTACGGACTTGAGCGAACTGTAACCATGGCACGGGGAGAAACAGCCCTGTGAAGGGTGGCGACTTGAAGAATGCGCAGCAGGGTACGGAAGAGTACGTGGGAACGGAAAACGGGACACACGCAGCGACAAACAGCGCGCGTGACGAACAGGGCGGGCAAAAAGCCGCCGGGGAGCGGAAACGCAGTTCCCGTTTACGCGATGACAAGCGATTTCGTATCTTTTCGGGAACGGCGAACCCGGGACTCGCGGCGGAAATCTGCCGTCACATCGGGGTGCCGCTCGGGGAAACACGGATTCAGCGTTTTGCCGATGGCGAGATCCACTTCCAGCTGCTTGAGAATGTACGCGGGGCAGATGTGTTTGTTGTGCAGCCTACCTCGAACCCGGTGGACCGGCACCTGGTAGAGCTGTTGATCATGATCGACGCGCTGAAACGGGCGTCGGCCGCGCGCATCACCGTGGTAGTTCCTTACTACGGCTATGCGCGGCAGGACAGGAAAGACAGGCCGCGCGTCGCGATCTCGTCCAAGCTGGTCGCGGACCTGCTGGCGACAGCAGGCGCCAACCGGGGATTGTTCATGGATCTCCACGCGGCGCAGATACAGGGGTTTTTCAACATCCCGGTCGACCACCTGTTTGCGAGCCCGGTGATGGTGAGTTACTTCCGTGAGCTGCAGCTGCCGAACCTGACAGTGGTGTCGCCGGATGCAGGTGGTGTGGAGAGGGCGCGGTTTTTCGCGACCAAGATGGGTGCGCCGCTGGCCATTGTGGACAAGCGGCGGACAGACATCAATGTAACTGCCGTGATGCACGTGATCGGCGATGTTCGTGGGCGAAGCTGCCTGGTCATCGACGACATTGTGGACACGGCGGGAACGCTGGTGAAAACGGTGGATGCCCTGCTCGAGCAGGGGGCAACCGAGGTATATGCGTGTGCTTCGCACGCGGTGCTGTCTGACCCGGCGGTCGAGCGCATCCACAGTTCCCGATTGCGGGAGCTGGTGGTGAGCGATTCGATCCCGCTGTCAGAAGCAGCGCGTGCCGAGCCGAAGATCAAGGTGCGTTCGATCGCCGGCCTGCTGGGCGCGGCGATCGAAAGCATCCATATGGAAACCAGCGTCAGCATGCTCTTCAGCTAGCGTTTTGAAGAGCGGCAGCGCTCACACAGCAGGAAAGGGAGCAGGAATGCGTACGGGGAAACCGGGCGCCTGTGCCCGAAAGGAAAAGAGTCGATGGCAGCCAACGAAGTCGTAAGCGCAACTGTTCGCGAGGGCAGGTTCACAAAGAATGCAGCACGCCGGGTGCGTGTCGCCGGCAAGCTCCCCGGTGTGGTGTACGGGGCTAAGGAAGCAGCAGTTGCGGTCGAGCTCGACCCCAAGCAGATGCTGCGCATCCTGCACTCGGATACCGGCCACAACACCATCTTCGATCTCACGGTCGCCGGTGGTTCGCTGCCCGAGGCGCGGGCTAAGGCCATGATTGTTGACTGGCAGTTCGAGCCGATCAAGGACCGCCTGATCCATGTCGACCTGAAGCGGATTGCACTCGACGTTGCCATGCGTGCCGAGGTTCCGGTGCAGCTGACCGGTACGGCATTCGGCGTCAAGAACGAGGGTGGCGTGCTCGACCAGGTCCTACGCGAAGTTGAAATCGAGTGCCTGCCGTCCGATATCCCAACCACCATCGAAGTGGATGTCACCGACATGAAGATCGGCGACGTGATCCGCGTGGCTGACCTGCCGCATGGTGGCAAGTTCCGCTTCATCACGGATGAGGACACAACGGTTGCCCACCTCGCGATGATGAAGGAAGACGAGGCAACGGCGGATGCACTGGCTGCTGCGGCCGAGCCGGAAGTGGCCAAGAAGGGCAAGGGCGATGCAGCCGCGCCGGCCACACCAGAAAAGAAGTAGCTGGCAGGTCGCTGGATAGTAAAGG
>CAXTEW010000402.1:0-2077 GCA_964243175.1 uncultured Acidobacteriaceae bacterium | reverse complement strand
GTACCGCAGGTAGTGCAGGGCGCGCCGGTCTTGCCGTAAACCTTGTGCTCGAGCTGGAAGAAGCCACGCGCCCCCGCAGCGTCAACGTAGTCGGAAACAGAAGACCCGCCCAGCTCGATGGCATTGCGCAGCACGCCCTGCAACGCAGCATGCAGGCGGTACAGGCGCTCCTTCGAGAGGCGCCCAGCCGGGGCGGACGGGCGGATGCCCGCACGAAAAAGGCTCTCATCCGCATAAATATTGCCCACGCCATGCAGCAGCGACTGGTTGAGCAGCGCGGCCTTGATGGCCAGCTTGCGACCCTTGAAGAGCTCGGCAAAGTCCTCAACAGAGATCGAGAGCGGCTCCTGGCCAGGTCCCTTGAAGCTCTTCGAGGCGCCAGGCTCAGGCAGATGGATAGCAAGCCGCCCGAAACGCCGCGCATCGACAAACCGCAACTCGCGTCCGGACGAAAGGCTCAGCGCGGCATGCGTGTGGGGTGGCCGGGGCACATCACTTTCGATGACAAGCAGGCGGCCGGTCATGCCCAGGTGCACAATCCACTGCACCGGCTCCGCCTCGGGACCATCGGTCACAGCCTCTGTAGCCAGGTCAAAAACAATATGCTTACCCACGCGGTAGACGCGAGCGATCCGGCGGCCGGTGAGCGCCTCTGCCATTGCGGCAGGGTCAGTCTTGAACGGCTCTGGTTTCGACCCCAGCCATACTGCCTCGATCCGCTCGCCGCGAATGCGTTCGTCTACCCCGTTCGCAACCGTTTCTACTTCGGGAAGTTCTGGCATGCAGCTTCTATTCCTCCAAATACAGAGCAAAACCGCCTATGCGGTTGGCAGCCACTTCGTGGCGGGTATACCACCTGCGGCACGAAGCGCGATCCTAGCTTTTCTCGGCAGCCCAAAGCCGCGTCAAAGGACCCTGCGCTCCTGAAACCGGGTCGGACTTTGGAAATGGCAGTCCACGCATACGCCCGATCGCAGCCGCATCGGGCGCTGACCTGCAGATATCCCAAGTCTGCCCTGGCGGATACGCGCCAATCACAAGCAGGTCGCCGCTGGCCTCGATCTCGCAGTGGCCGGTTCCGGCAGGCAAGATCGCGACGTCGCCCGCACGCACCGTAAGCTCGTGCCCACCCTCGCCGCCGAAGACGATCCGCGCTGACCCCGCTGCAAAGCCCAGAACCTCATGTGCGGTCGAGTGATAGTGATGGAAGGTGTACACACCGTTGCGCCACTGCGGAGGCCACCCATTGCGCGTAAACGCTGCCTCGAAGCGGGCCGCAGCGCGATCTGCAGTATCAGTACTGCCTGTCGCAATGGCTCCCCGATAGAGCAGCAGAGGGAGATGTTCGTTGTTCGGCATCCAGCCGTTGCGGCTGAGAGGAACGACTTCCGGCTCGCGGCTCTCGCCCGGGGCTGCCTGCGCATCTGCTCCCAGCGCAGGAGCAACAGTAAATCCAGCAACGAGCGAGCCGAAGCGGCGACGATCGATCGAGGTCATGCTTGTTTAGGATGGCGGAACAGTCCGGGAGGGCTCATCACGCCTGCCATAATCCTCATCCCGTCCGGAAAAGCGCAGGCAGGCCCCCTGGGGTCCGCCGTCGCACACCCGGGCTTGCTGCTGATGACTACTGCCCCAGGATCTGTTCCAGCCGGGCGACTTCGACCTTGCTCCCCACGATCAGCGAAGTCCGCTCGTGGATGTTCTCCGGCATGATGTCAAGCACGCGGCCTGTGCCGGTGATCGCGCGTCCACCAGCCTGCTCGGCGATGAACGCGAGCGGATTAGCCTCGTAGAGAAGCCGCAGCTTGCCCTTGGGCTGCTTATCGGTCGGCGGATAGAGGAAGACGCCGCCCTTGAGCAGAGTCCGGTGAAAGTCCGCCACAAGCGAGCCAATGTAGCGCGAGCTGTACGTCCGGCCCAGGCCGCCCGTGCGCAGCTCCGTCAGGTACTGCTTGTAGGTGTCGGGAAAACTCTCGTAGTTCGCCTCGTTTACCGAGTAGTAGCTGCCCTGCTCCGGCATCTTCATGTTGTCGAAGCTGAGCACGAACGCGCCGATCGCCGGGTCGAGCGTAAAGCC
>CAXTEW010000401.1:0-2080 GCA_964243175.1 uncultured Acidobacteriaceae bacterium | reverse complement strand
CGATCTTCGCCAGCAGACCAGCGAAAACAAGCCCCACAGCGACCGGCGCCGGCCATGCACCGGCACGCCCCACGGTACCGCCAAGGCCGCACCAGCCCCAGCGCATCTCGCCCCTCCCTGCACTGCCAGCAGCGCCGCCGCATCTCGCCCACACCCGAGGCGGCGCCAGCCCCACCGCAGACGGCATCTATCCCTGCGAAGGAGTCGCCCGCGCATGACCATCCACACCTTTATCTTTCGCTGGAAGCCCGGCATCACCGATGCCGAGATCGCAGAGGCCGCCGCGTCCATCCGCGCCCTCCAAGGCGAGATCCCCGGCCTGCTCGCCGTCCACATCGGCACCAATATCTCCCCGCGCTCGCAGGGCTATGCCTTCGGCGGCGCCATGCACTTTCCCGACCGCACCGCCCTCGAGGCCTACAACAGCCACCCCGCCCACCAGGCCCTGCTCCCCCGCCTCATGCCCCTGATCGACAACGCCATCGAAGTCGACTTCGACGCCTGAACGCCTGCGGCGGCTGGCGCCGCCATCGGGCGGGTGGTTCGTTGCGCCAGCTCCGCAGCCAGGCCTCCGCCCGTCGATGCGGGCCTCTCCGTGGAACTCCCTCGTTCAAAAAGTGGTCATCCTGAGCGAAGCCGAAGGATCTGCTTCTGCCTCTGCCCTCTCGCCACAAAAAGGGGGTCATCCTGAGCGAAGTCGAAGGACCTGCGGTTGCCTTACCGCACCAGCCCCACCGCAGGTGGCTGAGCGAAGCCGAAGGACCTGCGGTTGCTTTACCGCGCCATCCCCACCGCCCCTGCCGCGAAGCACTCCCGTCCACAACGCGCCACGGCAGGCGCATCCAACAGGGAAAAGCAAGCAACAAAACAGGAGCAACACCGTGAAAAAAGCACTGGGCTATGCCGCAAAACACTCCTTCAGCCGGCTGCGTCCGCTCGAGTTCGAGCGGGACGATGCGAAGCCGAATGAAGTCGAGATCGACGTTCTTTTCTGTGGCGTCTGCCACTCCGACATTCACCAGGCCAAGAACGAGTGGGGCAACACCGTCTTCCCATGCATGCCTGGTCACGAGGTGGTGGGGCGCGTCTCGGCGGTTGGTTCCTCGGTCAGCAAACATAAAGTAGGCGATCTCGTCGGCGTCGGCTGCATGATCGATTCCTGCCGTGAGTGTGATAACTGCAAGGCAGGCGAGCAGAACTACTGCGAAGGTCCCAATAGCTGGCTCGCGACGTACAACGGCCCCATGATCCCTTCTGCGCAGTCCCCTACGGGCAGTAACAGCTACGGCCGCGACAATACCTATGGCGGCTACTCCACCTCCATCGTCGTCGCAGAAGATTTCGTTCTGAAGATTCCTTCAGGTCTCAAGCCGGAGGTCGCGGCACCTATCCTGTGTGCCGGCGTCACCACTTACTCGCCAATGAAACACTGGGGCGTGAAGGCCGGTGACAAGGTAGGGATACTTGGCTTCGGCGGCCTCGGCGACATGGCTGCGAAACTGGCCAAGGCCATGGGCGCCGATGTCTTCCTGTTCACAAGAGAGGAGGCAAAGCTCGAGGAGGCCACGCGCCTCGGCGCGACCGGTATCCTTGAGACCGACAAGGACGCGCTCTTGGAGCACAAGGCAAGCTTCGATTTCATTCTTTCGACGGTTCCCGAGAAGCATGACGTCAACCCCTACATCCCCTTGTTGAAACATGACAAGGCACTGGTAATTGTCGGCGCACTGGCGCCCATGGCGCCGATCAATAACATGCAGGTAGCCTTCGGCCGTAAGTCGGTCGGCGGCTCGCTGATCGGCAATCTTGCCGAGACACAGGAAGTTCTCGATTTCTGCGCCGAGCACAACATCGGGCCGGATATTCAGGTCATCCCCATCCAGCAGATCAACGATGCCTACAGCAAGGTGGAAGATGGCGACGTCCGCTTCCGCTATGTCATCGACATCAGCAGCCTGAAGCAGGAGCAATCGGAGAATGCCGCCTAGTTTCCGCTGGCAGGCAGCGACTGGATTTGTCTATACCAAGTAGCGCCCGTACCGAGCGGCGCGAGATCTCCGCATCGGTTCGGGCCCAGCTG
>CAXTEW010000400.1:0-2084 GCA_964243175.1 uncultured Acidobacteriaceae bacterium | reverse complement strand
TTCACTTCTTTGGCGAGACTGTGATCGACTGCGTCGGGCAGCCTGAGTACCCGAACCTGGTCGTCGCGCGCACCTTTTCAAAAGCCTACGGGCTGGCCGGCCTGCGCCTTGGACTGCTGGCCGCGGCAGCAGAGACAATGCAGTGGCTGCGCCGCGTGATTTCCCCCTACAGCGTGAACACGCTCGCGCTCGCCTGCCTGCCGCCAGCGCTCGAAGATACAGCCTATCTCGACTGGTATGTCGCGGAGGTAAAAGCCGCGCGTGCCGAGTTCCGCGCCATGTGCGATGAACTCGGTGTGCCTACCTGGCCGTCCGAAGCGAACTTCGTCCTGCTCGAAATCGGCGCGAAACATCGCGAGTTCTGCCGTGCCATGCACCTTCACGGCATCCTGGTGCGCGACCGCTCGGCCGACCCCGGCTGCGATGGTTGTGTGCGCATCACTGTCGGCACACGCGAGCAGATGGGGCTGTGTCACTCTGCCTTGAGGGCGGTACTGCAAGAGCTGTAAACCGCCTGCGCGGCTGGCGGCACCTCGCGAGGCTTTTTACTCCGGAGCCACTGCAAGGACTAAAGAAAGTTGGGCGATTTGAGCGAGCAGGCACTAACTATGGAGACAACCGAAATCCAGGGCAAGCGAACAGCTGCCTTTGATCGCGATACCACGGAAACGAAAATTTCCCTGCGCCTCACCGTCGAGGGGAGCGGGCAATACAAGATTGCTACCGGCATCCGCTTCTTTGATCACATGCTGGAGCTGTTTACGCGGCACGGGGCCTTCGATCTGGAGCTCACCTGTCGTGGCGATCTCGACGTCGACCAGCACCACACGGTGGAAGACGTCGGCATCGCGCTGGGCGAAGCCTTCGACAAGGCGCTGGGCGACAAGAAGGGCATCATGCGTGCCGGGTACTTCCTGATGCCCATGGATGAGACGCTGGGCATCGCCGCCATCGACCTGAGCGGGCGTGTCGCCTGCAAGGTCAAGACGAAAGTTCATAAGACGTTGGTCGGCGATCTGCAAACCGAACTGGTCGAGGATTTCTTTGAAGGTTTCGCCCGCGGCGCGCGGGCCAATGTTCACCTGAAAACCATGTATGGCCGCTCGAATCACCACAAGCTGGAAGCACTGTTCAAGGCGTTTGCGCGCGGGCTGCGGGTGGCGTGCTCGCGTGACCGGCAGCTGGGCGAGATGCTGCCCTCGACCAAGGGCCTGCTTTGATCGCAGTAATCGACTACAAGGCCGGCAATCTCACGAGTGTGCTGAAGGCGCTTGTGGCAGCGGGCACGGGCGAGCTGCTGGTCACGGAGGACCCGGCCGTGGTGCAGCGCGCGGATAAGATCGTGTTGCCGGGTGTCGGCCATTTCGCGGCAACGCAACACCTGCGCGATCGCGGGCTTGAGGCCGCAGTGCGGGAGCGTACGGCTGCCGGCATCCCGTTC
Source organism: uncultured Acidobacteriaceae bacterium (assembly GCA_964243175.1). GTDB lineage: Bacteria > Acidobacteriota > Terriglobia > Terriglobales > Acidobacteriaceae > EB88. The sequence continues at coordinate 643 of CAXTEW010000400.1, read as the reverse complement.
CTGGGCATCTGCGTCGGGCTGCAGTGGCTGTTTGCAGGCAGCACGGAGGCGCCCGGGGTTGCGGGTCTGGGCGCTTTCGCGGGCGAGTGCACGCGCTTCGACGCCGTCGGGTTGAAGTGCCCGCACGTCGGATGGAATGCGCTCTCGATCCCTGTACCCACGCGGCTCACCACGGATGTGCGTGACGGCGAACATGTGTATTTCACGCACTCCTATCGCGCGCCGGTGGTGCCTGAGACAACAGCCATCTGTAACTATGGCGGTGGCTTTTCAGCGATCGTCGAGCGCGACAACATCATGGGCGCGCAGTTTCACCCGGAAAAGTCAGGTGCTGCAGGTTTGCTGCTGCTGCGGAACTTCCTGCGGCTTTAGCTCGCTGCCTCTTGATCGCGGAGCAGAGCAAGCGGCCATCCCGGGGTGCCGCGATCGCGGGGTCATCCATGCTCGCCATCGCAAACAAAAGCAGGTCCTTCGGCTTCGCTCAGGATGACCCACTGGGGTGAACGCTTGATGGAGCCTTGATAAATCAACCGCAGGTCCTTCGACTTCGCTCAGGATGACCCCTTGGGTGAACGCTCGATGGACCATTGCGGTGAACGCTCGATGGACCATTGCAATGACCCTGCAATTGACCCCTCTCTGG
>CAXTEW010000399.1:0-2087 GCA_964243175.1 uncultured Acidobacteriaceae bacterium | reverse complement strand
CAACTGCGCGAGATGGAGGCAATCGCGAACGACCCCGCGGCGCCGGCCTTCGCGAACACATTCGTCGCCATGGAGCAGAGCGGCCAGCTTTTCGACCGGGTCATGCACGTATTCAGCGGCGTGACCGGCGCCAATACCAACCCCACGCTGCAGGCCGTGCAGAAGCAGGAAGCGCCCCGGCTGGCGGCGCATGCCGACGCAATCCACCTGCATGCCAGGCTGTTCGCCCGGGTCAAGACCGTGTATGACCAGCGCACGGGCCTACGCCTGGAGCCAGAGCAGCTGCGGCTCGTCGAGGTGACATACGAACGCTTTGTCCACGCAGGCGCGCAGCTGTCAGACGCAGACAAGGCGAAGCTTCGGAAGCTGAATGAGGAAGAGTCGACGCTGTCGAATGCATTTGAGACGAAGCTTCTGGCTGCGACCAAGGCCGGCGCCTACTCGACGAGCGACAAGGCAGCACTGGCCGGATTGAGCCAGGCGCAGCTTGCTGCCGCGTCCGGCGCCGCCCAGGCACGCAAGCAGCCCGGCTACGTGGTCGTCCTGCAGAACACGACCCAACAACCGGACCTGGCGAGCCTGGAGAATCGCGAGACACGCAAAGCGCTGCTGGGAAACTCGCTTGAGCGCGCCGAGCGCGGCGGCGAAAACGATACCCGCGACACCATCGCGCGGCTGGCCCAGGTACGTGCACAAAAGGCGCAGCTGCTGGGCTTCCCGACCTATGCCGCCTGGAAGCTCGAAGACCAGATGGCCAAGACTCCTGAAGCAGCGCTGCACTTTATGGATGCGCTGGTGCCTGCGTCGACTGCCAAGGCGCGCGCGGAAGCAGCCGATATCCAGCAGGTGATTGATGCCCAGCATGGCGGCTTTACGCTTGAGGCTTCTGACTGGAACTTCTACGCCGAGCAGGTACGCAAAGCCAGGTACGATCTCGACGAATTACAAGTCAAACCCTACTTCGAGATCAACAAGGTGCTCGAAGACGGCGTCTTCTACGCGGCGCACCTGCTGTACGGGATCTCCTTCAAGGAGCGGAAGGACATCCCGGTCTACGAGCCGGATGTGCGGGTGTTTGAAGTGTCGGACGTGGACGGCAAGCCGCTGGCGCTCTTCTACTGCGACTACTGGAAGCGCGACAACAAGAATGGCGGCGCATGGATGAGCGAGTTTGTGGGCCAGTCCCACCTGCGCGGTACGCTGCCGGTGGTCTACAACGTCGCCAACTTCACCAAGCCAGCGCCCGGACAGCCTGCGCTGATCTCGTTCGATGATGCCAACACCATGTTCCACGAGTTTGGCCATGCGTTGCACGGCATGTTTGCCAACACGGGGTACCCAAGCCTGAGCGGGACCTCGGTAGCCCGCGACTTCGTCGAGTTTCCATCGCAGTTCAACGAGCATTGGGCGTTGTACCCGGAAGTCTTCAACCACTATGCGCGGCACTATCAGACCGGCGCAGCAATGCCTGCGGAGCTGGCCGGAAAGATTGTGAAGGCGCGTACCTTCAACCAGGGCTACGGATTGACCGAGCTGCTGGCCGCGGCCGAACTCGACATGCAGTGGCACACGCTGCCGGCCGACGCGCCGCTGCAGAAGCCGGATGAATTCGAGCAGCAGGCGCTTGCGAAAACTCACCTGGCGCTTCCGCAGGTGCCGCCGCGCTACCGGTCGACGTACTTCATGCACATCTGGGGCAATGGCTATGCAGCGGGCTACTACGCTTACCTGTGGAGCGAAATGCTGGATGATGATGCCTACCAGTGGTTTGTGGACCATGGCGGCCTGACAGGAGCCAACGGCGACCGCTTCCGGAAAATGGTGCTGTCGCGGGGTAACTCCGAGGACCTGGCGGCGATGTACAAGGCATGGCTCGGAGCGGACCCGAGCGCGGCGCCAATGCTGAAGTATCGCGGGCTGGATGACTCGACTGCGGCGAGCCCCGCTGCTGCAGCGAAGCCCTAGTTACCCGAGCAGTGTCGCCAGCTGCGGCAGTAACTGCCGCAGCGCGGCGCCGCGATGGCTCAGGCGCAGGCGTGTCTCCGCGTCGAGTTCGGCCATCGTCTTGCCGAGTTCCGGCAGCAGAA
>CAXTEW010000398.1:0-2090 GCA_964243175.1 uncultured Acidobacteriaceae bacterium | reverse complement strand
ACTGCCCGCACGTAACCCTATGACGGGAGGTGGTATTGCCGAGCAGTAACCTGGAAACCACCCGTGGCGTGTTCCTGCAGCTCGTGCTCAACGGCACAAGCGTCACCGGCCTCATCGAGGCAGAGGTCTGCACCAGCGATCACCAAGCTGCCGGCTGGTTCAGGGTCATTATCGCCTTGGGCGGCGACCCGGTCTTCACATCGGCAGCCATGGCGACCATGACGCAGGCAACTGCCCAGATCCTAGTGGGTCTTGGAGTGCCAGGTTTACCGGCTGCCGCAGCCACCTGGCAGAGCTTGATGACAGGCTCAGTCGACGAGGTTGCACTCGATATGACAAACGGGACCGCCCACCTCATAGGACGTGATTTTACCGGTCTCTTCATCGATGCCCTAAGCGCCGAGACCTTCTCTAACAACACGTCAAGCGAGATCGCCCAAAGGTTGGCGGTGCGGCATGGCCTGACGCCCATCGTTACTGCTACCACGACGCCTATCGGCCGCTACTACCAGGAAGGGCATGACCTCTCCTCTCTCCATCAGGCCAGCAAGACGGTGACGGAATGGGATCTGCTTTCGGGACTGGCGGCAGTGGAGGGCTTCGATGTCTATGTGCAGAATAGCAGCCTGTGCTTTGCGCCGCACGCGGCGAGCGGCCCTCCCACGGTCTGGCAATGGATGCCGGAAGGCGCGGCAGCCAGCACACTGACCACCCTCCAGATGGAGCGCAGCCTGGCGCTGGCACGAGACATCGTGGTGACGGTGCAGAGCTGGAACAGCCGCCAAGCGCAAATGATCACGCAAACAGTTCGTTCCTCTGCTTTGGGTGCCGCGAAGGCAAGCGGCGCATCAAAGTCTGCAACCGCCACGACCTATGTGTTGGTCCGCCCGAACCTGACACCGCAGCAAGCCATGACGCTCGCAACCCAAACGCTGATTGATCTCAGCCGGCACGAGCGCGTCATCACAACGACGATGCCGGGCGAGATTGATCTCGCGCCGCGCAGCCTGGTGCTGCTTCAGGGCACCAATACCGACTTCGACCAAACCTACGCCGTTGACGAAATTACCCGTCGCGTCTCTGCTCGCGATGGTTTTGTTCAGACCGTCAGAGCCGTGAACACGCCTCTGCAAGCGTGACCGAATCCAGATCCCCCGATTGGAACTTCTAATGATGGAAGCCTGGCTCAACGCAATCCGCGCCCAGGCGGGCGTTATGAGCGGCGCGACCGGTCAGGTCCGCTGCGGCACAGTACAGTCCGTGGATCCTGCAACCTACTGCGCGAAGGTCACTTTGCAGCCTGAAGGCGTGCTTAGTGGCTGGCTTCCCATCGCGGCAAATTGGGTTGGTGCGGGCTGGGGCATGGTCGCCCCGCCTTCCCCAGGCCAGCAAGTGGTTGTGTTGGCCCAAGAAGGTCAGGCTGAGCATGGCATCGTGCTCGGTGGATTGTTCTCGTTATCTGCTCAGCCACCACCGGCGCCATCCGGTGAGCTATGGCTGGTCCATCAGACCGGGTCCTTCCTCAAAATGCACAACGACGGCAGCATCGAGGGAAGAGCCACGGTCTGGAACCTCACCGGCCCTGCCCAGATCACAGGCGCTGTCCAAATCACTGGCGCTGTCCAGATCACCGGCAGCCTCGTCGCCAGCGGCGACATCTCCGACCAGGGCGGCGCCCATGGCACGCTCGGTGCGCTGCGCGCCATCTACGATGAGCACGTCCATCCGGATGTGCAGAACGGGCCAGGCTCCACCGGCCTGCCCATACCCCAGGCGTAATTCGCATGTCCGACATCAACCACACCTTCGGTGGCGACTTCGCCGCGACGCCCAGTGGCGATCTTGCGGCTGTATCGGGTAGTGCTCTCGGCCAGCAGCGGGTGTTGCGCCGTCTACTTACCAATGCCGGCGACTACATATGGCAGCTCACCTACGGCGCCGGCTTGCCGTCGATGATTGGCCTGCCAGTGGACGCGGGCGTCATCGCGGGCATTGTGCGCAGTCAGATTTTCCTGGAAAGCGCCGTCGCCCAGACCCCTACGCCTGTCATCGACGTACAGGCACAGGGCAGCATCGTCTCCCTGCAGATC
>CAXTEW010000397.1:0-2113 GCA_964243175.1 uncultured Acidobacteriaceae bacterium | reverse complement strand
ACGTGAAAGGAAGCGGGCCTGCGAACCTGCGAGCCTCGCGAAGATCCGGAAACGGTGATCCCTGCGGCGGCCGCAATGCCTCTGCAGAAATATTGGCCTCCACCTGGAGATCGGCCGTGCCGCTGGGCGTTCGTACTTCGACCGCATAAGTCGTCTTGGACCGGCTCACTTTGCAGCGGGAGCGCTCATAGCCGTAATGTGTCAGCAGGTTGCCGAAGATCTCCATGGAACGCCGGTCGGTATCACTCCGTAAAATGCGCAGGCCGCGCAAGGTTCGCCCGGATGGGGTCTGGTAGCGAACGAAAATACGGTAACCTGCGAGAAAGAAGTCGAGCCCAAGCGCTTCAGGTAGAAATGCAGGCCGGAGGCTTCTTGTCTCCACCAACGCGATTGCAAGGAAGCCGTAATCGCCATAGGTGTCCAGTGTCAAGCCTGGGGCAAGCAGTGGCTTCAGCACGTCGGCGGGCAGGGCGTACGCTAACACCAGCGACGCGGCCAGGTGGGCTTCGACCGCAAACGCATGTCGCTGCAGCTGGTGAAACACACGGGGCTCCTGGGGAGAAGTATATGCGTGGGTTCCACTGACGGCTGCGGGGGCCCGGCGCCGACACCATGCGGATGGAAATGGCCGGCAACCCGGCCTTTGAACAGGACAGGCCGCCCGGGGTTTTAACGACCGCTCTCTCCAGACATGGATACTTACCGTAGCGCGACCGCGAGAAACAGGCCTACAGGGCGTCCGCGATCTCGCGGAGGATGTGCTGGTATGCCTGCGCGGGGTCGGGCGCGGCGGTGATGGGTCTGCCGATGACGAGCTGGTTTGCTCCGCTTTTGAGCGCGTGCGCCGGCGTGCTGACGCGCTGCTGGTCGCCCGCCGCGGCGCCAATCGGCCGAATGCCAGGGGTAACCAGGTGAGCCAGGGGGAGAAGCAGACGCAGCCGTGCACTTTCCTGCGCAGAGCACACCAGCCCGTCGATGCCGCTGTGCTGCGCCAGGATTGCCAGCCGTTCGACCTGCGCCGACGGGTCTACGGAGATACCGGTCGCCGCCAGCTGCGGGCCGTCCATACTGGTCAGCACCGTAACCGCAAGCAGCCGCGTGCTGCTGCCCGTCACGGCCGACTGGGCAGCGTCGAGCATGGCCGCGCCGCCACTGGCGTGCACGGTAAGCAGCGCCGGCTGCAAAGGCAGCACCGCGCGGATGGCTCCAGCTACCGTGTTCGGGATGTCATGGAGTTTCAGGTCCAGGAAAACTTCGTATCCCTGGCTGCGGAGTTGTGCCACCAGCGCGGGTCCGCTGGCTAGAAACAATTCGAGGCCCACTTTGACCCAGCGCGGTTGCAGATCAACGGGCGAATCCTCACGCAGCCGAGAGAGGAAGGCTTCGCAGGCCGTAGCCTCAGGGAAATCCAGGGCGAGGATCAGGCGCTCACGTGCTGCGGAACCGGCGGACTGAGGTCGGCTTGAGCGGACCAGCAGCGGCTACCGTCCCAGCATGGAGAAGGGGCTCTGTGCATCCGCCAGCTCTGTGGCGTGGTTCAGGATGTCCAGGCGCACCTTGGCCGTACCATCGAACCCCAGGAAATGTGCCGCCGCATAGGAGAGATCGATCACGCGGCTGGCCAGGTATGGGCCCCGATCATTGACGCGAACAACCACGGACTTGTGGTTCACCAGATTGGTGACCCGGATCAGCGTGCCGAGCGGCAGGCTGCGATGGGCACAGGTCAGGTCGGTCATATTGTAGTTTTCGCCGCTGGCCGTTTCACGACCCTGGAAGCCACCGCCATACCAGGACGCAAACCCTACCTGGTACCAGTGCTTCTTCTCCACTGCCTGCGTGGTGCCGGACGCGTTCGCAGGCGCCGGAGGTTTGGCCGACTTGGCGACGTCGACGCTTGAGAGTGCCAGAAGAGCTGCGAAGCCGAGGCCAGCATAGGTAGAAAGCCGATAGTTGCGAATGGTTCGTACCACGGTTTTTGCTGTCATATGCGCTCAACAGATTCAACCAGATCAATTCCCGTAAGTCAAAGTTTTTGCGGTACTTAGAAGCGGCCCAGAGCAGCATTCCATACCCCGAAAGTGGTGCAAAACGGCCCATCGTGCAATTGTTC
>CAXTEW010000396.1:0-2127 GCA_964243175.1 uncultured Acidobacteriaceae bacterium | reverse complement strand
TGCTTTGGCAGCTTTCTTGTGTACCAGCTCGGCTTTCTCGGTGGCCTGTTCACCAGCCATCCCCACTGGACACCCCAGTAACTGCGCTGCTACCAAAACGACCTACCCGGCGCAGGTGGCCGCGGGCAACGCCGGCGGGCTAGCATTGCTTCATGCCTGATCAAGTGAACTGGGAATCGGTCGACCCTCTGGAACAGTTCAACCAGTGGCTGCAGGAAGCAGAAGCCGCCGAACCGAACGACCCCAATGCCGCGTCGCTCGCGACCTCAACCCCGGACGGCGATCCAAGCGTTCGCATCGTGCTGGTCAAGCGAGTCGACGAGCGTGGATTCGGCTTCTTCAGCAATGTTGAAAGTCGCAAGGGTGTGCAGCTTACCGCGAACCCTCGTGCCGCGCTCTGCTTTCACTGGAAGAGCCTGCGACGCCAGGTGCGTGTACGCGGCGCGGTCGTCGAGATGCCGGCAGCCGAGGTCGACCAGTACTTCCACAGCCGCTCGCGCCGCAGCCAGATCGGTGCCGCGGTCTCTGCGCAGAGCCGGCCGCTAGTGCAGCGCAGCGATCTCGAAGAAGAGGTCCGCCGCTTTACCGAGGAGCATCCGGGTGAGATACCGAGGCCCGGCTACTGGCGCGGCTTCTGCGTGCGTGCCGAGCAGATCGAGTTCTGGCTCGATGGCCCGGATCGACTGCATGATCGCTTTCTCTTTACGCTTGCAGGCGACGGCTGGCAGCGCTCACGCCTGTATCCATAACCAGCAGGCGAGAGCACGCAGGTCTGCCCATGGGTACCCACAGGAAACCGATAGCGTCTCTCGAAAGCGCTGTCACTCTTACGGAATCTGGCTCCTGAGGTAGGACTCGAACCTACAACCCTTCGGTTAACAGCCGAATGCTCTGCCATTGAGCTACTCAGGAGTGTTTGGCTTGGCGCAGGAGGGGACTGCTGGGCGCCTCGCATTCCCTTTGTATCAAACGCGGGAACCCGCGTCAAAGGCTGCGCCCGGCAGACGCACGTGCAGTCTGCCACGAAATGGCGCGGGCTCGGCTAACCAGCGAGTGCTCCACGCTGCGCGAGGATGGCTTCGGCGGCGCGGCGGCCCGACGCCAGGGCTCCCTGCAGCGATGGTGTCTCCTGCGCGTCGGAGCAGACGTACACGTTATCTGTCACACGGGTCGCGCTTGCTTCCCACTGGGTAGTGCGGGCCAGCGGCAGCGCCTGGGCGATGGGGTAGGCCCCCACCAGGCGCCATTCCGCGACTGCCTGGGCGCCGAACCAGCGCTCCGCGTGCTCGCGTACCTTGCCCTCCAGCTCTTCCATGGAGGCGTCGTCCCCGGGCGCGACACTGATTACGCTGATCGCGATCAGCTGCTGCCCGGCCGGCGCATACCGCTTCGACACCTGGCTCATCACGGCCATGTTATTGATCGGCCCGCCATCCGGGCCCTCGCCGTTCAGCGCGATGATTGCTCCGTCGATGGGCGAGCGGGGAGCGGCGTAGTACAGCGTGGTCGCGCAGTTCCAGGCGCGGGGTGGCCGCGCCTGTGCGCGGGTGTGGGGCAGCAGGTCTGCCAGCAGTGGCCGCAGTGCGTACTCGGGTACAGCAAACACCACCTGCTTGCACTCGATCGCGCTGCCATTTTCCATGGTCACGACGAAGCGCTGCTGCTTGCGGGTGACGGAGCGCACGCGCGTATTGAGCTCCAGCGTTCCCGGCTGCAGCTTTGCCGCCATCTGCTGCGGAATACGCTCCATGCCCTCGGCAGGGACGGCGGTGGCGCCCCCCGCAAACATGCGGAACAGGAACTCGAAGTAGTGGGCGGAGGTTTGCAGCTCGCTTTCCAGGAAGACGCCTCCGAAAAAGGGCGCGAAGAAGCGCTCGATCATCTTGGGCGAGAAGCCGAAGCTGCGAAGAAACTCGCGCGTCGACTGGTCCTTGTTCTGGAAAAGCGTCTCCGGCGTACCGCGGCTGACCCGCGCACGGAGCCGCGCGATTCGCCACTTGTCACCGAACGTAACGACGTCGTCAAACAGGAACCGTGCCGCGTGGACGGGCTCGCGCCAGGGATCGACGAAGCGATGAAAGCGGCCGCCATGCCAGACCAGCGCTCCCGGAATGAACTTGCGCAGTT
>CAXTEW010000395.1:0-2143 GCA_964243175.1 uncultured Acidobacteriaceae bacterium | reverse complement strand
ATTCATGCGCGGAATGATGGAAAACTGCGAGTACGCCGTCAGCAACAGCATTGCGAGCACAAGCAGGGCCTGCGGTGTATACGAGTGCCAGTGTACGAAGCGGCTGAGCACCGGCGTGAACAGCAGGAAGAAGATCCCGCAGATGAGCCCGAGGGTATGCAGCCAGCCGAGTGTTCCACCCACGACCAGTCCCGCTGCATGAATGCCTGCCGGGTGATTCGGAAACAGGGGCGGCAGGGCGTCGAAGGCAACTTTGGCCACGAAGCCGAAGAACACCAGGCTGCCAAGCCACAGGCCGAGGAGCAGCAGCGACAGCGTACTTAGAAAATTTCTCATGGCTTCATCTTAACGGCGGCGATTGTCATAAGCCCTTCGATGCCGGTCCACTGTATCCGATGCATCGAATTAGAAGGAAACCTCGATGTCAGCGCGGAGCTTACTGCTGCAAATGGCTCGGCCGGCCGGTAAGCCGTTCAATGCGTTTCGCTATTGGCGGATGGGTCGCGAACCAGCTCGAAATGCCGCCGCCGCCAACCAGTGGCGCCACGATGAACAGGTGCGCCGTCGATGGCGACGCCTGCATCGGCAGCTGTCGCGAGTACGCATCGAGCTTCGCCAGCGCACTGGCCAGCGCGTAGGGATTGCCGGTGATGTGCGCGCCGGTGGCATCCGCCTCGTACTCGCGGGAGCGCGAAACTGCCAGCTGGATCAGGGTTGCGGCGATGGGCGCGAGGATCAGCATCAGGATGCCGTCCATGCCGCCGCCACGTCGCCGGCCGCCTCCACCGCCCAGCATGCCACCCCACATCCCCATACGCGCGAGGATGGTAATAGCGCCTGCCAGGGTTGCAGCGATGGAGCTGGTGAGGATGTCGCGGTTCTTCACGTGGCCCAGTTCGTGCGCCAGAACTCCAGCCAGTTCATCGTCATTCAGCAGGTTCAGGATGCCTTCCGTAACGGCAACGGTTGCATGCTTCGGGTTGCGGCCGGTCGCGAATGCGTTTGGCGATGGATCGGGAATGACGTAAATCTTCGGAATGGGGAGGTTCATCCTGCCGGTAAATTGCTCGACCACCTGGTAAACGCGCGGGAGCTGCTCTCGCGTGACCGGCCGCGCCCGGTACATGGAGAGCGCCAGCTTGTCGGAGTAGAAGTAGCTGAAGAAGTTCATACCGGCCGCGAAGAGGAAGGCCAGGATCATGCCGTTTCGTCCCCCGAAGTGCAGGCCGACAAACATCAGTCCGAGGGTCAGGGCAGTCAACAGCAGAGTGGTTTTGAGCGTGTTCATAATAGCTCCCCAACCATATTAGACGCGTGCTGAGTGGTTTCGCTGCAGCAAGCAAAAGGCGGACCCGAGGGTCCGCCTTTTGTTGGTGGAGGTTGCTGCAGGTTAGAAGTTGAGTTTCAGCTGGAACTCCGCCGTACGCGGTCCACCCAGGTTGAAGGTACCTGAACCACGCTCCGTACGGAACTGGCCGCGATCCACGAAGGTATTTGGTCCGTTGTAAAAGCCTGATGTGCCGGCGTCTGCCTGGTTCAGCAGAATGCCGTTAGACGGGCCAGTGTAGTTGGCGAAGTTGGCTACGTTGTAGAAGGCAACCGCAGGAATGAGGCTGACACCTTGTCCCAGGCGCTTGAATTTGAGCGCCCACTGGAAGTTCGCGTCGATCTCCTTCAGCATGCCGTTTTCGTATGCATTCGCTGGGGCTGGCGCAATTGGCTGGACGACGCCATTGAGTGCCCGCAACTGCGCAGCTGTAACGACACCACTGTTCACCAGTGCCTGGCCTGCAGGGGTGAAGGTGCCGGCATACTTGCTGTTGAAGTAAGTGATGTAGTTATTCAGGCTCTTGCCATGAATGCTGCGCATGTAGGAGCCCGGATACTGTTCGGGAGCGAGCTGCCCCGGAGAATAGTTAGTATTGGTATTGCCTGTTCCATCCAGGTCGGTCTGGAAGAGCTGACCTGCGGTGCCAGACGTGTTGTCCAGGATAAGGCTGGCAGGCGTTGCTGAACCGAAGTGACCGATCAGACCAACCTGCGCACCATGTTTGATAGTGGCATAGCCGCCAAAGCTGAGTTGCTGCGGACGGTCAAGGCTACCGCGCCCGATACTCTGGGTGGGGTTATGCCAGTTCCAGGA
>CAXTEW010000394.1:0-2158 GCA_964243175.1 uncultured Acidobacteriaceae bacterium | reverse complement strand
TCTGGCCCTGCTGCTGCGCTCCGTCCTGGAGCCGAAGGTTGGACTGCAGAACTACACAGCCCTGCTGGCGACCGGGACCTATGCCAATGTGCTTGAAAACACCTTCCTTATTTCGTTTCTGGTCACCGCCATCACCACGCTGATCGGCTTACCGCTCGCCTGGTTCGTGGCGGTAGCGCCCGCATGGATCGGAAGTTTGACATTCGCGATCGTCATTCTCTCCATGTGGACCAACCTGCTGGCACGCACTTATGCTTGGATGGTGCTGCTGCAGGATAATGGGCCAATTAACAAGTTCTTGATCTGGATTGGGCTGATCAAGACTGCCTTGCCGCTTTACGGGAGCATGGCGGGGGTGATCATCGGTATGGTTTATATCATGCTGCCGTTCATGATCATCTCCCTGCGCGGGCCACTCGCGGCTTTGGACCCGGCGATGTTCCAGGCGGCGTCGCTCTGCGGCGCTTCACGGCTGCAGGCTTTCTGCCGAGTGTTCCTGCCCTTGCTGATGCCCGGCCTAGCGGCGGGTGCGCTGATTATCTTCGTCGTATCGCTTGGCTATTACATCACACCCTCCCTGCTCGGTGGCGCGCAGGACATGATGCTGGCGGAGCTAATCGCCCAGCAGGTGCAGACACTGCTCAATTGGGGCTTGGCGGGTGCGGCCGCCTTCGTCCTGCTGGTGGTAACTTTGACGCTTTATGCCGTGCAGGCGTACTATCTGGCACCGCATCGGCAGCAAAGCAGCTGAGTCGTGCTACTCGATTTTACCCAGCTTGGGTGGTGGCGCTGGGCCCTCGGCGCGCTGGCATGTCTTGCCATGTTGTTTTTGCTTGCGCCCCTGCTGCTACTGGTGGCGCTCTCCTTCGACTCATCGCAATGGCTTCAATTCCCGCCGCCCGGGTGGACCTTACAATGGTATCAGGAGGTCTTCTCCGATCCTGACTGGCTGAGCTCCTTCCTCACAAGTGTAGAGTTGGGCGTAGTCGTCGCGCTGGCATCCGTCCTGCTCGGGCTGCTTGGTGGCTTTGCGTTGGCAAGGGGCCGCTTCCTGGGGCGGGAGACGTTGCGCGGGTTCTTCCTAACGCCAATGATCATGCCCTCCATCGTTCTGGGCATCGCGCTCTACGCCGCCTTTCTGCGGCTACATCTGGCCGGAACCTTTTTCGGCTTCGTCCTAGCCCATCTGGTACTGGCGCTGCCCTTCTCCCTGGTCGCCATTACCAGCGCGCTGGAACAGACCGACAAGTCGCTCGAGGATGCCGCAGTGCTTTGCGGCGCCTCTCTATGGGAGGCGCGAGTCCGCGTGATCCTTCCCGCGATAAAGCACGGCGTTTTCTCGGCCGCGATCTTTTCCTTCCTCACCTCCTGGGATGAGGTGGTGGTCGCCATCTTCATGGCGAGTCCCGCTTTGCAAACACTCCCTGTGCGCATGCTGGGAGAGGTGCGGCAGGACCTCTCTCCGGATATTGCCGTCGTCTCTACTCTTCTCGTGCTCGGCACGATCATCCTCATGGGGATTGCCGCCCTCTTTAGTAAGGAGCCAAAGCGATGAACGGCGCCTATCTCGAACTCCACAATCTTCGCAAGACCTTCGGGGACCATGTCGCCATCGATAATATCTCGCTGCGGATCCAGAAAGGCGAATTTATCACGTTTCTCGGGCCTTCGGGCTCAGGCAAGAGCACCACGCTCTACGCCATTGCCGGGTTCATTGACCTCTCGCATGGCGATGTGCTGCTGAATGGCCGCTCCCTGCTCGGGGTGGCGCCGAACCACCGTGACCTCGGCATGGTGTTTCAACGATACACCTTGTTTCCTCATCTTACCGTGGCAGAGAATGTCGCGTTCCCTTTGCGTGTGCGGCGCCGCCCGAAAGCTGAGATCGAGGCGAAGGTCGCCGCAATGCTCGATCTCGTGCACTTGGCGCCGATGCGCGATCGCAAGCCCGTCCAGCTTTCTGGCGGCCAACAGCAGCGCGTGGCGCTGGCACGCGCATTGGCCTACGACCCGCAAATTCTGCTGATGGATGAGCCGCTCTCCGCACTCGACAAGCGGCTGCGAGAGGACCTCCAGACGGAGATCAAGCGGATCCACGTCGAAACCGGTGTCACGATCATCTATGTGACGCACGACCAGGAGGAGGCGCTTCGCCTGT
>CAXTEW010000393.1:0-2159 GCA_964243175.1 uncultured Acidobacteriaceae bacterium | reverse complement strand
GGTGCGTGCGCAGGTGAAATACGGCGTCGACGTGGTCAAGATCCTGGCCAGCGGTGGCGTTCTCAGCAAAGGCGACCAGCCCGGCGCTCCCCAGTTCACCGAGGCTGAGCTGAAGATGGCGGCAGACACGGCCCACCAGGCTGGACGCAAGATCGCCGCGCACGCCCATGGAACCGTCAGCATCAAGTGGGCGATCGAGGCCGGCATCGATTCGATCGAGCACGCGTCGCTCGCCGATGACGAAGACATTCGGCTGGCGAAGGAACATGGCACCTTCTTCGTCATGGATATTTACGATGACGACTACATCCTGCAGGAGGCGCCCAAGTTCGGGCTGCCGCAGGAGCAGGTCGACAAGGAGCGCGGCGTAGGCCGGGCGCAGCGGGAAACCTTCCGCCGTGCGTGGAAAGCAGGCGTCAAGATGGCCTTCGGCACCGATGCCGGCGTGTACCCGCACGGCGACAATGCCAAGCAGTTCCACTACATGGTGATGTACGGCATGACGCCGGCCGAAGCCGTGCAGGCGGCCACCGTACGCGCAGCGGAACTGCTTGGCCGTTCCGCGGACGTCGGACAACTGACGCCCGGGCACTATGCGGACCTGATCGCCGTCGCCGCGGACCCGCTGGAGCATGTGGAAGCGCTGGAGCATGTCGATTTCGTGATGAAAGGCGGCGCCATCGACAAGGATCAGCGAGCCAGGTAGCCGGGAGGCTGTCCATCGCTGGAGGTTGCTACTAGATTTCGCTTGGAGGGGGGCAATCCTTGTGTCAGGATTGTCTTTCCTTCCCCATGGCTCGTTCCGCATCCCGGACGCGCTTACGCCCGCTGGCCCCGCCATCCCCCTGGAGGTTTCGCGTTGTTCCCTTACCGCAACAAGAGTCTTTGTCTCGTCGCCCTCGGTACATCTTTCTGCATACCGTTTGGTGTCGCTTCCGCCCAGGTCGGCACTACCTCTCTACGAGGAGTCGTCACCGACACCTCGGGTGCCGTGATCCCCGGAGCCGCTATTCTGCTGCAGAACCCGGCCACTGGGTTCACTGCCACACAGAAGTCTGATGAACAAGGCCGCTACCAGTACGCCCAGCTCGCGCCCGGCACCTATACCGTAAAGGTGACGGCGGCGGGCTTTGGCGAGACGACGCGTAACGCGGAACTCCTCGTATCGCAGCCTGCGTCTATCGACATTTCGATGGGCGTGACAGCCTCGCAGGAGAACGTGAATGTCAGCGCGGAAGCGCAGACACTGAACTCGACCGATGCCAGTATCGGCAACGCCATGAATAACGTCTTCATCCAGGCCGTGCCGACGGAAGGCCGCAATGTGCCTGACCTTCTCAGCGTGCAGCCAGGCGTGCTGTACCTGGGCCGCAACACCAGCCAGGACACTGACAGCCGCAGCGGGGCCGTGGCCGGAGCGCGCTCTGACCAGGGCAATGTCACGCTGGACGGGATCGATGACAACGACCAGATCAATGGCTACGCCTTTACTGGCGTGCTGCGTTCCACCCAGGACTCGACGGAGGAGTTCCGCGTTACCACTTCGAACAGCACGGCCGATCAGGGTCGGTCCTCTGGAGCGCAGGTAAGCCTGGTGACGAAATCCGGCACCAACACCTTCCACGGTGCAGCGTATGAGTACTACCGCCCGCCATTCGCGGCGGCGAACGACTGGTTCTACAAACAGTCCGAGCTGAACAGCGGAGAGCCGAACATAGCCAGCAAGCTGCTGCGGAACACCTTTGGCGGCTCGCTCGGTGGCCCCGTGCTGAAAGATCGGTTGTTCTTTTTCTTCAACTATGAAGGACAGCGTACCGCCGAGAACCTGGTGACCACGCAGACCGTGCCGACCGCGAGTTACCGCGCGGGCATGCTTGTCTACCAGGATGCCAATGGCGGGGTGACGACGCTGAACAAGAGCCAGTTGGCCGCACTGGACGCTCCATGCGCAGCCAATGGCGTTTGCCCATGGGGACCGGGCGCTGACCCGAACGTGTTGAACTACTTCAGCCAGTACCCGCTCAATACCAGTCTGAATGCAGGCGATGGCTACAACACGGGCGCGTACACATTCTCCTCGCCCGCGCCTGCGACCTTGAACACATCCATCCTGAAGGTTGACTATGTATTGAACGACCGCAACCGCCTGTTTGTTCGCG
>CAXTEW010000392.1:0-2160 GCA_964243175.1 uncultured Acidobacteriaceae bacterium | reverse complement strand
CCAGTACGGGACCGAGCATGAGCAGCTGGACCTGAACCCGGAGCAGGACCTGGCGGGCGCGATGGAGGAGATCGCGTACTACTCCGACGAGCCGAGCGCGGACTCGGGCGCGCTGCCGGTGTGGTTCCTCTCGAAGCTGTGCAAGCAGCAGTGCACGGTGGCCTTCAGCGGCGAGGGCGCGGACGAAATCTTTGGCGGCTACCTGACCTACCGCGCGAACCGGATCGCGGCACAGACGCAGCACGTGCCCAGGGCGGCGCGGGAGCTGGCGTTGCGCGGGCTGCGCTTCTGGCCGGTGTCGCAGGAGAAGATCAGCCTGGAGTACAAAGTGAAGCGGCTGCTGGAAGGCAGCCTGATGCCGCCGGAGCGGGCGCATGTGCACTGGAATGGCACCTTCTCTGACCGGGAAAAGCAGGGTTTGCTGCGGGTTCCGGTCCCGCATGCGCTGCCCGATGTGCTGGCAGCGCTGCGTGGGCGTTTGCCTGGGGACGGCGTAGCGCCATATCTGGAGTTCGACCAGGCCTACTACCTGCCGGACGACATCCTGGTGAAGTCAGACCGGATGAGCATGGCGCATTCGGTAGAGGTGCGGCCGCCGTTTCTGGATCACCGGATCGTGGAGTTTGCGGCGACGCTGCCGGCGGAGTACAAGGTGCGTGGTAGCCGCCAGAAGGTTTTGCTGAAAGAATTGATGAGCCGGCGGCTGCCTCAGCCGATCGTGCACCGCAAGAAGATCGGTTTTGATATTCCTGCCCATGAGTGGTTCCGCGGACCCCTGCGCGCCGTGCTTCTGGACACACTGAAAGAAGCAGAGGCGGAGCATGGAGAGCTGTTCCAGTTCGACGCGATCCGCGCCTATACGCAACAACACCTGAACAGGCGCATCAACATCGGCTACCACTTGTGGGGCCTGACGATGCTGTTCCTGTGGATGAAACGATGGAAGATACAGTCAGCACCGTCCCAGCGCGCGAACAGATCCGTGGCGCCGGCGACGGAACCGGTGCCGGCCCAGCTGCTCGCGGCCGATCGGTAACCAGCGGCACCCTGCTCTGGATCGTTCTGCTTTTTGCCGCAGCCGTCTATCTCGGCTGCATCCTTTCTCCGCCGTCGCTGATGGACGACGTGGATGCGGTGCAGGCGCAGATTGCCCGCAACATGGTGTCCTCGGGCGACTGGGTGACGGCGCGGCTGGACGGTGTGGCGTACCTCGAAAAGGCGCCGCTGATCTACTGGCTGATCGCGGTCTGCTACAAGGTGTTCGGAGTGCACGACTGGGCCGCGCGGATCCCGGTGGCCCTGTCGGCGATGGGGCTGAGCTGGATCAGTGGTGCGTTCGGCAGCTGGGCATTCGGCCGGCGGGCCGGCCTCTACACCGGGCTGTGCATGGCCACCTGCGTCGGGCTGTGGCTGTTTACGCGCATCCTGCTGCCGGATGCACTGCTGACAGCTACCATTGCGCTGGCACTGTGGGCGATGCTGCGCTGCCTGGATGAGGACGAAGCGCATCCGCGGGCGTGGGCCGCAACACTGGCGGCGAGCCTGGGGCTGGGCCTGCTACTGAAGAGCCTGATCGGCATCGTTTTTCCGCTGGGCGCTGCGTTCGTCTACCTGCTGATCACGAGGCAGCTATTTGAGGGACGCACGTGGAGGCGGCTTCGACCGGTCAGCGGGATCGCCATCCTGCTGCTGGTTGCTGCCCCGTGGCACATCCTTGCGACGATCCGGAACCCACCCTGGTTTTCGCTCAGCATGCAGAGCGTACCGGGGGCTTACCACGGGTTTCTCTGGTTCTTCTTTATCAATGAGCAGCTGCTGCGATTTCTCAACCTGCGCTACCCGCGGGATTACGACACCGTGCCTCGGCTGGCTTTCTGGCTGCTGAACCTGGCCTGGCTTTTCCCCTGGAGCGTGTACCTGCCGGCGGCGGTGCGGCTCGGCTACAAGCCGGTGGACCGAGCAGGCCGCACACGGCTGCTGGCGCTGTGCTGGATCGGGTTCGTGATGGTGTTCTTCACTTTTTCAACGACCCAGGAGTACTACTCGATGCCGTGCTACCCGGCGATCGCGCTTCTGATCGGCTCGGCGATGGCGGCGGGCGGCAAGGCTGTGCGAGCCGGCACCCGGGTGCTCAACGTCTTCTGTGCCCTGGCCGCGCTG
>CAXTEW010000391.1:0-2164 GCA_964243175.1 uncultured Acidobacteriaceae bacterium | reverse complement strand
CTGGCACGTCGCCGAACAACGAGCGGAACCGCACCTGGCTGTATCCCTTGCTCGCTAGCCTGCGCCCGCAGGCCAGGCACGCCCGAGGGCATTCGCTCAAGGCCGCCACCTGCGTCGGCACGATCTCGGCCTGCAGCGCCGCCGTGAGCTGCTTCGCCTCGGCGAGGCTGAGCCCGAGGTCGGCCAAGCCGACCTGCGCGTCGCGCTCGATGCAGGCGAACTCGATCTCGGTAGTCACGCCAGGCTGCCGTTCCGCCACCAGCTTCAACCGCCATACCAGTTTCGACACAGCTCACCCTCGTCCCGTGAGTTCAAACCCTAACCCAATCGCCTCAGCCCCCCAGAACTCTGCATGCTCCCGCGACCGCGGCTGGGCGATGATGGTGACGCGGTCTGGACTAGGCAGGACCTGAATGACGGCCAGGCCCGGTGGGATCAAGGGCAGCAAACACTTGGACACAGTCGGCTTTCAAAGCAGGTGAGATGGTCCTCCTATGTGCCCATCCAGCCCCGCAACAGCGACCAACTGCACGGCAAATGGGGGAGAACCAGATTTTTCAGGCGGCGTTGACAGTCGGTTAACACCTCCACTTTGGCACGTAGATGCCGTCCGGGGGCGTCCACCCCATCAACGCCCTCCGTGCAACACGGCTACGCACACCCGCGGCTGCCACGGCCTGCACCGAGGCTGCGGATGAGCCCCAATCTTATGCCGATTGACATTCTGAAAGCGTCAACCCGGTTTTGATCCACACCCCAGCCCGCGGCGTAGCGCCCCAGGTTTTTGACACTCCCCCCAAAGCTGACGCTTCCTGACAGCCTATGCCGTCGGCGCGGTGATAACAGGGCTTTGACGGCCGCTAGGTGCGGCGGCGCCTCCTGGAAATGCCAACTATGACCCACATTCGGCTTGTCGATCCGCCTCACTCGCCGAACGCGCTGCCTGGCGAACGTCAGCCTGTAGAAGGACTATACCGGCTCATAGCCGATCATGCATCGGACGCGATCCTGTGCATGAGCCTGGACTGTCAGGTGCGCTACGCGTCGCCAGCCTTCTGCACGATCACAGGATGGAGCATCGAGGCAGCACTCGCCTTCAACCATCGCACCCTGGTCCATCTGGATGAGCACCCCACCGTAGCTCAGATGCTGAACAGGCTGCAGGCCGGAGAATCGGGGGCGAGTTGCCGGTATCGCTACATGCGCCCTGACGGATCATACGTGTGGGTCGAGGCCTGCTTCCAGGTTGCTTCCGGCCAGTATGGGCTTGGTGTGGGCTATGCTGGAAGCATTCGGGACATCACGGACCGCAAGCACCTCGAGGTGCAACTTGCCGCGGCGCAGGCCGAGTTGGCACGGGCGTCAACCACCGACGACCTGACCCGGCTGCCAAGCCGCGACCGCTTCAACGACTCGCTTGCGGCGGAGTGGGCGCGGGGCATACGGGACGAGCAGCCACTGTCCCTGCTTCTGCTGGAGGTTGACTACCTCGAAGCCTATGCCTGCCTACACGGGCCGCAGGCCAGGAACGAAGTGCTGCGCATTGCCGGGCATTGCGTCCAGGGCCGTCTCCGCCGTACGACCGACCTTGCCAGCCGGTATGGGCCCGAGGCGTTTGCAGTTCTAATGCCGCACACGGACGGGTTTGGCGCCATGATGATGGCCGAGCGGATCCGGGATGCGGTGCTGGACTGCAACTTACCGCATCCGCGTTCCCGACATGGAGTTGTAAGCGCCAGCCTTGGCGTGGCCACCATGAACCTCCTACAGGGCAGCCTGCATGTTGCCTTGACCAACAAGGCCGAGCAGGCCCTGGGTGAGGCGCGGCGGCTCGGGCGCAACAGGATCGAGGCGGATGCGGCGGTGATGGCAGCAGCAGCAACGGCTGGTGGTTGGTTCGATGGGTTTGGCCAGGCCTCTAAGCTGTTAAATCGTACATGAGAGACCGGCAGCTATGAGCAGCTTACTCTGGTCCATCCCCTTA
Source organism: uncultured Acidobacteriaceae bacterium (assembly GCA_964243175.1). GTDB lineage: Bacteria > Acidobacteriota > Terriglobia > Terriglobales > Acidobacteriaceae > EB88. The sequence continues at coordinate 180 of CAXTEW010000391.1, read as the reverse complement.
TGCATGCGCGACCGTCACGATCAGCGTTTGATGCTGATTGCTGCCGTTGTCTGCGCGGTGGGGGTGTATGCTTCCCTCGCACTTGCCTCTCATGCCACGCGATCGACAGGTAGACCGCGAAAATTCTGGGAGCTGGTAAGCGTTGTTGCCAGCGGGTGCACGGCCTGGGCGACCCACTTC
>CAXTEW010000390.1:0-2195 GCA_964243175.1 uncultured Acidobacteriaceae bacterium | reverse complement strand
GAGGCGACGGAGAACGCTGAGCTGGTGCCCGCCTAGGGTCTGTTAGCCTTTGATCCAGTCGATTGCTGCGGCCATGCAGAGGACGCCCATGAAGGAGTTGGCGGTCCTCTCGTAGCGGGTGGCCACCGCGCGCCATTCCTTCAAGCGTGCCCAAAGCCGCTCAACCTGATTGCGGTTGTTGTAAATCCAATCCGGGCAGGCAACAGGCGCTTTGTTCTGCCGGGGCGGGATCGCGGGCCACGCACCCAGGTTCCAGATGTACTCGCGGAAAGCGTGGCTGCTATAGCCACAATCGGCAACCACCCACTTGGGCACGTCCGGCAACCGGTCGAGCAGCGCCATGGCGTGCGGCAATTTATGCGCCTGGCCCGGTGCCAGCACGGCCTACAGCGTCAGTGATCACGCAAGCCTTGGTCCCATAGCCACCACGGGAGCGACCTACGGTGCTATTCCAACGGCTACGCCGCCGGAACCTTCAGCACCTTCGCCAAGCGCCTCACGATGGTCTCGTTGCGCTGAAGTGCTGCCTTTTTGGCCGCCCCGGCCGCTTTCTGGTGCGCATGGATGTTAGTGCCGTCGAGGAAGCCATCCCAAGCTGCACGCCTTCCTGCTGAACGTGTGCGAGCAGCCGCTCCCACACGTTGTGCCGTGGCCAGCGGATGAATGTCTGGGCTGCCATCCACCACAGCCCAAGCTCGCTCGGCACTGCGCGCTACTTGGCGCCATTGTCGTGCCGCCACAGGATCGCGCTGATCGTGCGCCGCAGATGCCGAAGCGGCACTTTGGCATGCGGGCGAACTGCCTTAATCAAAAGTTCCAGCATCCCCTCGCTCCTTGGTCGCTCGCCCATTGCGCATCCGCCAGCATCCGACCGCCCTGCCAAAGCAGCATAAAGCAGAACCAGCCGAAAAGTTCGGACACTAACAAGTCCTAAGGCTGTCCAACAACATTACACCCGGCACACCCAAGGAAGAAGGGCCGCTTAGCAACGCTCAAAGTTGAACTGCTCCTCGCCATGGACTGTAAGCTCAGCCGACACATCCACCAGCGGATGGCGCGAGGGTCCCACTCGGCAATCGTCTTACCATCAATGTGCCAGCTCGCGAGCCGTGCCGTGCCGTCTCTGGACACTGCCAAATCAACTGTCACAGCCGCCCCGCCAGATTGCAGGATCGATTGCAGTAGGCCGACGCGCTTCTCCGGAATAAACAAATCGTCTGCTACGCCGACAGGCATGAAGCTCCGGTGGTCGCCCGGTGCGAGGCGCACGACAAGCAGGCAGGAGGGGTCGCCCCGCGGCGGCAGTGGCTGAACAGGTGGATTATCGGTTCGGGTCGTCACGCATAAAGCTGTCGTGTCCGCGGGCGGTTGACCACCCAGCCAGTTCCACACAATACGGTATTGCAGGAAGTGGCCCCGCAGCGGGTCCCGAGGATCGTAGCCGGTGATCGGCACCCGGATCACGACCCCGCCGGTGAGCGCACGCTCAGCTTGCCCGACCATGCCGAGCAACAGCAGCAACGGCAGCACCAGACTGAGGACGACTGCCCAACTGTAAATACTTCTCATTGCGTAGTGGCGTTTTGCGTCCCAGAGCGCAAGGCGACGCGGCGGACAATCTGCCAGCCGAGTGCCGCCAAGACGATGCACACCACCCCGCCCGTCACCAAACCAAGCCCCGTCGAGAGCAGGCTACCGAAAGCCTCCCAGTAGAACAGGAATATCCGCAGTGCGACGATCGTGAGCGCGCCGGCAAACAGGCTGCGGCGGCCGGATCGCAGCGCCAGCCAGCTGACGACACCCCAGAACGCAACGAAGATCAGGGCCGCCGCCAGTTGCGCGATGTCCTCGTCGCCCGAGGCGATGCCGGTGACGGCGTGCAGGGTGTCCCAGGTCCATACCGTGGCAGCCCAGGAGATCCAGCCTGCGGTGGCCAGGAGAGCCGAAGTCGTGCCTTGGCCGGGGTGCATCCGGCGAATGAGCGCTGCCATGAGCACCAGCGCCACCGTCGCCGCCAACCCCCAGCCGAGCCACGGCGCAAGGTCGCGCGTGCCGCCGTCCAGCCGCAGCACGACCTGCGGCAGGCTGGCAGCCCCAAGTAGCCCGAAGATGGCCACACCCTCCATCCACGCGCCCTGAACCCGACCATGCGGCAGCAATCCGCGGCCGAGGCCAAAGGCCAGCAGGGCGACGGC
>CAXTEW010000389.1:0-2197 GCA_964243175.1 uncultured Acidobacteriaceae bacterium | reverse complement strand
TACCCACATTCCGCTCCTGCAGCACACCATCAATGAACTCGCGATCCGGCCGGTAGCTGGTCGCAAGGTACTGGTCGAGCGTGATCTGTGTGGTAGTCGCCATGATGGAATCTCCCCGCGTCAAAGAACTACTGCCGCGTCGCGGGACTCGGCTTCGCGGCCGCGCTGATGCGTACACCCATGCCATTCAACAAAGAGCGAGCCTGCGCGCCCTCGGGTGAAGTGGGATAGCGCTGCACCAGCGCGCGCAGGTCGCGTACCCCGGCTTCCCGTTGCGAGCTCGCCAGCTCTGCCTCACCCTTGCGCAGCTGCGCCGCCGGGGCCTTGCCGCTGCCCGGGAACTGCTCGAGCACGATGTCGTAGTTGCGGATCGCCGCCGGGTACAGTCCCTGCCGGTACGCCACTTCTCCGAGGTAGAACGAGGCATTGCCCGCCAGGTCCGTCGAGGGATAGTACTTCACCACATCGGCAAATTCGCTGGTAGCGAGGTCATACTTCGCGCCGTTGTAATCCCGCACGGCGCTCTGGTACAGCTGATCAACCGGCGGCGCCTGTACGCCTGATGGCGCCGGTGCTGCCGAGGCCTGCGGTCCCCCGCTCAGCGGAACACTGGTGCCGCCCGGCTGAGGTGCTGCCGCGTTGCTGTCGGCAGGCTGCGGCGCCTGCTGCGCCGGGGCGCCGGCTGGTGGCGCACTCACGTTCTGCATCTGGCTCTGCATCCCGGTCAGTGCGGTATCGATCCGGCCCAGCCGGGTCTTCAGCTCGTCAACCGAGTCGTTCAGGCCCTGGATCTGGCCTGAAAGCTGGCTGTTCTGCGAGTCCGCATCGACCTTCGCCTGCAGTGCGTTTAACTGCTGCGTCATCTTGTTGATGTTGTCGTTGGACTGCTCGACCAAGTGCTGCAGCACGCCCATCTGCTCGGAGTTCGAGCGCTGCACACCTTGCAGCGCATCCTGCAGGGCCTGGATCTGGGTCTGCAGCTGGATGATTTCCTTTGAGACGGCGTGGGCCGGGTGGGCCGGAACAAACAAGGCAAGCGCGATCAGGGCCGAGGCGGGAACGAGGGTCTTCCGCATGGAGCAATCTCCTTCAATGCTGCGAACTTCAAGCGAAGCGAAAGCCCGGCCACGCAGCGCGTTCCGGGCTTTCACTTGTGCTTCACCAGTTTATCTTTGCAGGCTGCGTTACCGGTCGACAGTGAACTGTGCCCGGCGATTCTGCTGGTAGCAGCTCTCGTCCTTCTCGGCACAGAACTGCTTTTCCTTGCCGTAGCTCACGGTCCGGATACGATCCGCGGCCACGCCGGCCGTCACTAGCGCCTGCTTCGCTGCGTTGGCGCGATTCTCGCCCAGCGCCAGGTTGTACTCGGTGGAACCACGGTCGTCGCAGTAGCCGCCCAGGACGATCCGGATGCCAGCGTGCGCATTCAGGAAGCTCGCATCCTGCGTGACCACTGCCTGCGACGGCTGGTTCACCTCGAAGCTGTCGTAGTCGAAAAACACATCCTTCACATTCTTGTGAAAGAGCGCGTCATCCATATCGGTTTCGTTCATGTTGGACGCCGGGGCAGCCGTGCCGCCGGTACCGATCGTGACGCGCGCCGTGGCATCTGCCGTGCCGCCATCCCCACGCGCGATCAGGTGGTAGTTGGTCGATTCAGTCGGCTTGACCGACTGCGTACCCGAAGTCGCAACCGCTCCCATTCCTTCGATCGACACGTCGGTCGCCCCGCTGGTGTGCCAGGTCAGGGTCGCCGTGTCGCCGGCATTGATCGCCGAGGGGGTTGCCGTGATATCGGCGGTCGGCGCGGCTCCAGTCATCGCGGGGGGCGGGGGCGGGGGCGGCGATGCTTTCTTGTGGCAGCCGGAAACGGCGAGCAGTGCCAGGGCGCCAAGCAGCGATACCGCAAGCTTCCCGGGAGTCTTCCTCGAGGACCGCGCAGAACTATTCAACACACGACGAGCAGGTGTAAGCACAGGGTTCTCCTTGGCAGCAATTGCAGTGATGGTTCCCACGCCCGGTACGTTATCCCCGGTTCCTGGTTGCGTCCACTTCAGTAACGTCTACTTCAAACTCCAGTTCGGCTGCGAGTAGCTGCCGCCACGGGTGAGTGGCTGCTGCTCTGATCCGTCCGCCAGCATGGTCCATATCTGCGAGCCGCCTTCGCCTTCCCGCTGGAAGGCAATGTGCCGCCCAT
>CAXTEW010000388.1:0-2209 GCA_964243175.1 uncultured Acidobacteriaceae bacterium | reverse complement strand
TCGGGCTTTGCGCCGAGCAGGCTCTGCTGAGAGCCGATGTGGGTAATCGGGCCTTCCATGCTGATGACCGGGTAGGAGAGGATGACGAAGTTGGGTTGGCAGAGCACCTCGCTCACCGTGTCTCCGGGCCCCGAGCCGAGCTTGCACTGGGTAGCAAGCGTCGCTGCCAGGTGGCCGCCGGCGGACGAGCCCCAGACGCCGATGCGGTCGGGGTCGATCTTCATCTCTGCCGCATGTGCGCGGATGTAGCGCATGGCTTGCACGCCGTCCGAGATCTCGACCGGATACCGGTACGGGCTGACTCGGTAATCGAGCACAAAGGCAGCGATGCCCTGCGCGTTCAGCCACTGCGCATACTGGATGCCCTCATGCCCCAACGCAACGCCGGAGTAGCCGCCTCCGGGAATGATGAGCACGGAAGCGTTGGTGGTGGGGCTTTGCGGCAAAAACGCATACATGCGCGGCTTGTCTGCCTCTTTGCTGCCGAGCGCACCAGGTGCGCCGTTGGGATAGAGGAAGATGGGCGCAGGAATCGCAGGCTGCGCGGCAGGGAGGGATTGCTGCTGCGGCGCCGGGGTCTGGGCCGGCGCGGGTGTGCCCGGCAGCAGTACCGATAACGAGGCAAGAACGAGCGCAGGGAAGCCTGTATACATGCCAGCCAGTGTAGCGGAGACGCCGGCACTTCGGGCAGTCTCCGAAGTGTGCGGGGCGAAACGCGGCTGGCCGCCAGGCCTTGCGGCTTTCGCATACACTGGTGGCCGCATGCCAAAACAGCTACCCCCGGCGCCATCGCGCCCAGAACACCCGGGAATGTCGTGGGCGGCGATGCTCTGCATCGTCATCCTGACCATCTGCGCGGCCGTCGGCATCGCGTATCGGCTGGTTTTTCCGTTCTTCCACGCGCACTGAGCGAGCCATCGAAGAAGACGACTGTCATCCTGAGCAAGCGCAGCGCGCCTAAGAACCTGCGGATCGCTCGCATCTCGCGGGCACTGTATCCGCGGGCACTGTATCTCGGAGCAGCCGTTACCAGCTACCGTCCTTCCGGCAGCCGAGCCTGTTCTTTCAGGCCTTCGTCCGCGCGCGATCGGCGAGCAGGATAGGAATACCATCCACGATGGGGTACTCGCGTCCACAGCTGGTGCAGGACACGGCGTCTGCTGCGGGTGACAGCCGCTGGTGGCATACCGGGCAGGCGAGCAGATCGAGAACAGATTCGTAGGGAAGGGGCATCTCCACATTGTAGAGGCGGGTCGCCGGCATATCATGCAGGCATGCTACGAGTGGGTCTAACCGGGGGGCTGGGGAGCGGCAAGAGCTCGGTCGCCCTGGTCTTTCAGGAGTCTGGCGCGCACATTCTGGAAGCAGACGCGATCGGCCGGGCGCTCATGCAGCCTGGGCAGGCTGTTTACCAGGCGATTGTTGATACCTTCGGTCCGGGCGTTGTTCAGCCTGATGGGCGGCTCGATCGTAAGGCGCTTGCAGTTGAGGCTTTTGAGCACAGTCGTTTGCAGGAGTTGAACGCGATCGTGCACCCGGCAGTGCTCGACGCTCAGCAGCGGAAGCTCGATGCGATCGGTGCAGCTGACCCTCATGCGATCGCCGTCGTAGAGACAGCGCTGCTCTTCGAGTCAAAGTACCGGGCAGGCGACGCCCACCGCTCACCTGGGCAGCACACGCCAACAGCCGACAGGCAGGGAGCTCCAGACCAGTCATTGCAAAGACCTGCCGGTTTTGACCGGATCGTGCTTGTCACAGCGCCGCTCGAGGTGAAAGTAGCTCGCTATGTTGCACGGGTCGCCCCGGTTTCTGCGACCCCAGACGAGCGAGAGGCGTTTACCCGAGACGCTCACGCGCGCCTCGCCGCGCAGATCCCCGATGCAGACAAGGCGCCTTTCTGCGATTACGTGATTGAGAACACTCGCACGCTTGTCCTTCTGCGCCGGCGCACGCAGGCAGTCTTTGCCGCTTTGCGTGCCGATGCGTCCGCGCGCGGCGCTTGAGCTTGTTCCCGCTCCGGCTCACCATCGTGTGCGCGTTGCGTCAGACCAACGCACGCTGCCCCCGTGAGCGATAAACTTGGGGGATACAGGCGCCCGGCCTGAGCCTGCAAGCAAACCCGGCGCCGAGGGAGACGCTGGCCTTGGCAGCCGGGCATGCAGGCCGTTACATGCTGTCAGCCGGAGCGCGTGACAGGATGAGCCCCCGA
>CAXTEW010000387.1:0-2213 GCA_964243175.1 uncultured Acidobacteriaceae bacterium | reverse complement strand
GTGCCGGGTGCAGCGCGAGAGGCTTGAAAATGTAAGCGATGGAATAGGCAGCCTCGACATTCCACCACTTATCACCGCCCCAGACAGCGAGGGCGAGCAGCAGCAGGGTAAAACCTCCTGCGATTGCTGCACGGCGCTGACGACCCCTGTCCGGAACGGCCCCCGGCGGCAACCTGGCCTCACGGACGGCGCCATAGATGATGCCCGACATGCCGATGACGAGCAGAAGCCCCAGAGCTCCGAGGGCAGCACCCATGGGCCGCTGCATCCGGAGCACCGTCAGGGCCACCGCTGGTACCGGTACGCCCACGACCGTGGGACCGCCCGCACCCGCAGCCTGCAGGCGGACCTGCCACGAGCCCGGAGCCATCAGCCAAAGCGAGCCGGTGAAGAAGTTGGGATCGACGAGGGAACGTTGCATCGCATCCGCAGTCGGGGGATGAAGGGAAGCCTCGCCGGTAAGCGGGATCGGTGTGATCGTTAACGAGCTGACTGCCGGGCCGAGGGTACGGACCTCGACCGTGGCAACACCGGGAACGACCGTGGGAGGACGGATTGTGATGAAGAATCTGTAGGGGCCTGAGGCGATCTGCTCGAAGACGTCCTTCGACCCGATGTGCGCGTGTGCCGGCATTGCGAGCAGAAGCGATGCCAGCAGACCCAGAAGTTGAAGAGGTAAACGCCTGGGCTTCACCGCTGCACCTTGCGCATCCAGCGCCCGAAGCCAAGACCAACCCACGTGGAGATCGCCGCATAGAGGCACGCCTGGAGCAGGCCAAGAGCCAGGGGCAGCCCCGAATCCGGATGAAACCAGCGCCGCATGCGATCGTATCCGTCGGGCCGCGAGTTGTAGTCGAAGTAGATTGTGCCGAAGAAGCGGTTTTCACTCATCTTCGAGAGCAGGAACTTCGCAAACGGCCATTCCACCGCAAACAGGACGGCGACAAACAGGACGCCGGAGACCAGCGCAATCTGCCACAACTTCCAGCTTCGGGTCCGCTGCCAGAGAAGGTCCAACGCGAGCGCCGGCAGGACGATCAGCGGAGGGAACTTCGCGGGAACGAGGTGCGTGACCGGGAAGAAGACCGGACCCAGCTTTGGCTGTGCAGGGAAAAGCGGAAAGATGAGGATCTCAGCCAGAATGAACGCCATGTAAACAGCGGCGGTGAAGGTCGCCGCCCAACGAAAGCGGGAGGCCTGCCAAAAGGTCGCAAACAGCACCGGGACGGCGATAGCTATGGCGATATACGCGACCGCACGGTGCAGGACCGCATCCCAGGTGAACTCCTGCAGAAAGAACATCTGACCGCCGACTGCCAGGCCTCCCAGGTAGAGGAACAGCTTCTGCAGGGTGGAGAAGTCTGCAGTGCCCCTGTCCGCGGCTCGGTTCATAGCCGCCAGAATGAGGAACAACATCCCGAAGCTGACAGCACGGACCCCGAGAATGAGCAGCGTGTGCGGTGGCGAAACGATCTTCACGTCCAGTCCATAGGCGTTATGCCACCAGTTATCGAACGGTGCGGAGGTAAGCATCGCCACGCCGCCCCAACCTGCAAGAAATACGCCCAAGGGCGCGCGCAGACCGAAGACGGACACCGACGCGGCACGCAGCTCCGGGTCGCGATTCGTAGTCGTTTGCACTACCAGCCACATACCGACGATCCCGGCCAGCACACCGCACAGATAGATCATCATGTGCGCCGGTGTCCAGAAGCTATCGCGACCTATCGAACGATGCCACGCCACATCCCAGGCGCCGCCGATCGTTGCCGAGGTTACAGCGGCTACGCCGGTCCAGATATACCAGGGAACTGTGCCGGCGTCCGCTTTCGCTTGGGCGCGTGAATGTGTGGCCGGAACGCTGACGTCGAAGTCAGTCGCCAGACCTGCTGGACTGGACATGATCTATGGCTCCTCCGGCCGGAATTTGCACGTTCGCAGACTAGCCTACGCCCGTCGGCAACAGGAGGCTATGCGCCTTTCCCGGAAAGGGTGGGCATTTGCCGCTCCAATCTGACACAGCAGCGAAGAGTGTTCGTCAGACCACACGCAGGTGGTCGCGCATGGCAGCAACGGCTGCGTTGTAGCCCGCCATGCCGTGTACCCCCCCGCCCGGGGGCGTTGAGGAGCTGCAGAGATACACGCGCGGGTCCGAGGTCCGGTAGCCCCGCAGGGTCGGCCGAGCGATCATACCGGACAACGTCATTACGCCG
>CAXTEW010000386.1:0-2218 GCA_964243175.1 uncultured Acidobacteriaceae bacterium | reverse complement strand
CGGCTTGAAGAAGACAATGACATCTCCTCGCTTGACGTCTCGACGGGGCATGAAGGACATGGCGCTCGACGACGCGAGATTGACGCGCTCGACCATCACATGATCGCCAACCAGTAGCGTACTAGCCATGGACGACGAAGGAATTACAAAGTTCTGAAAGATGAAGGTGAGCGCAAAGAGGCCGATGGCGAGGATGCTGCAGATCGAGGCAAAACCTTCGAGCGGCGTCTCGTTTCCTGGATCCGTTTTCTGCGGTTCTTCGCTCATCCATTCACCTCCACAGGGCGTCGCTGAACATAGACATCAAATGAGAGTACACCGCCGGCGCATATGCACCGGCGTGCGCGGGAGTGCGGTGTTACTTCTTAACGCTGGCTGGAGGAATGATGCCGTTCATGCGCAGGTATTCGACCATCTGCCCATAATGATCGTTGGCATGAGCCAGGCAAAAAGTGGCAGCGCCGGCGCGGGTGCTCGCCTCTTCGTTCTTGCCCATCACGACGAATGCATTCTGAGGCGTAATGGTAGCGACAGCCTTGTCGGCGAAGGCAAAGGAATCCTTCAGTGCCTGCACCAGCTGATCTTTGGTCTTCAGGGCCTTGACCTGGTCGCGCGTCATGGGGACGGGCATGCCGAAGCCGGCAAAAAATCCATAGTTGGCGCCAACCAGGTGCTGCACCTGGCCGCCAAAAGTGCGGACGCCGGTGAATGTTCCAGCACTGGCTGGGGGAGCGAAGTCGTATTTCTCAGCTGGCATGGCTTCGGCTGCGCTGATGATCTCGTCCTGCACCTGCTTGAAAAGGTCACCATAGACCTTCGCTGGTTCGACTTTAGCGCCAGCAGCCATGTCATTCGGCTTGTCCATACCGCTCATCTGGGCGTTTAAAGCTACGGGCGCAATCGCCATGCAACAGAGGAAGGCACTACACAAAATGGAACTTTTCATCGTTGTATCTCCAAAACGGGAAAGCCCGTCGCGGGATTGAGCGTAACAGAAGCAGACGCGAAGTAGAATAAGAGCAGGAGAAAGTACATGCGCCGCGTCTACATGGATTCGAATGCGACTACGCCACTTGCGCCGGAAGTGTTTGCGGCAATGCAGCCGTATTTCACGGAGCAGTTTGGCAACGCGTCGTCCATCCACTACTTTGGCCAGCGGGCGCGCGGCGCCGTCGAAAATGCGCGCGAACAGGTGGCGGCGCTCTTCCATTGCCGGTCGTCCGAGATCGTGTTTACCAGTGGCGGCACGGAGGGCGATAACCTGGCCCTTTTCGGATTGGTGAAGCCGGGCGACCACCTCATCACCACTGCGATTGAGCATCATGCCGTACTGCATGCAGCCGAGCGGCTGCGCGATCGAGGGGTCGCTGTGACGTTCCTGCCGGTGAACGACCAGGGTGTTGTGTCCCCGGACGATGTGCGGGCGGCTCTGCGGCCAGAGACCAGCATGATCAGCGTCATGATGGCCAATAACGAGACGGGCGCGCTGCAACCGGTGGCCGAGATTGGCAGGATTGCGCAGGAGGCCGACGTGTGGTTCCACACTGATGCCGTACAGACTGCCGGCAAGGTTGAAATGGACGTGGCCGCCATCGGTTGCGATCTGCTGACGATCTCCGGCCACAAGATGCATGCGCCGCAGGGCGTGGGTGCCCTCTACGTTCGTCGCGGGACCCAGTTGGAGCCGCTGTTCTTCGGCGGTACGCATGAACGACAGCGGCGAGCAGGAACAGAGAACCTGCCGGGAATCGTCGCACTGGGCAAGGCGGCGGAGATGGCGGTTAACGGGCTGGCAAGTGGAGCCGCGGCGAAGATGTGTGTGTTGCGCGATCGGCTGGAGCAGGGCATCCTGGCGCTGGTCGACGAGTGCGGCGTGAATGGCGGTGCCGTGGAGCGGGTGCCAAATACCACGAACATCTGGTTCGATCACCTGGAGGGCGAGGCACTTGTGATCTCGCTCGATCTGAAGGGTTTAGCGGTCTCCGGCGGATCTGCTTGTGCTTCGGGCGCGGCGGAGCCCTCGCATGTGCTCTCGGCGATGGCGATTCCGGCTGCACGAGCCAGGGCGAGTCTTCGCTTCAGTATTGATAAATCGACGACTGCCGCGGAGATTGACTTTGCGCTTGAAGTGGTGCCGCAGGCCGTGCAGCGGCTGCGGGAATTGTCGCCGGTGTACGGGAAGTCTGCGGTGGCGCCGGTTCATGGCTCGATACAGATT
>CAXTEW010000385.1:0-2220 GCA_964243175.1 uncultured Acidobacteriaceae bacterium | reverse complement strand
TTCGCCTAAGTCAAAGTTTTTGCGGTACTTAGAAGCGGCCCGCAGCAGCATTCCATACCCCGAAAGTGGTGCAAAACGGCCCATCGTGCAATTGTTCGTCGAGAGTGTACTTCTTCCTTACCGGCACTATCCCGTTAGCAGTGAACGCGTTGTAGGCTGAGCTATGCAAAGTCTTCCCGGTGCGGCACCCGGCCTGCCTTTCGTGGCAAAAAAGCGGGAGCCCGTGCCTTCTGTACTCAGTATTGCCGGCTTCGATCCTTCCTCGGGCGCAGGGTTCACGGCGGACCTGAAGGTCTTTGCCGCCCACGGACTCTACGGACTGGCCTGTCCAACCGCCCTGACAGTGCAGTCGACCCGGGGCGTGCGGCGAAGTGAGCCTGTACACCCGGCCCTGGTAACAGACACCCTGGACTGCCTGGCCGAGGACATCGCGATCGCCGGCGTCAAGATCGGTATGCTGGCATCGGTGGAGATCGTGGCAGCGGTAGCCGGCTTCCTCAGCCGTCTCCGGACCCATGCGCCCACGGTCCCGATCGTACTCGACCCCGTGATCCGCTCCTCTTCCGGAAGGCTGCTCCTCGACATGGACGGCCTGGCTGCTGTTCGACGAGACCTGCTGCCCCTGGCGACGGTGGTTACCCCGAACCACGCTGAAGCGCTGCTGCTGGCTGGGGGATCGGGCGTCGCTCTTGCCGCTGAGGAGGTCGCCACGCGCGCTGGCATCGAGCAGGCAGCAGACGCCGTGCTGCGCATGATGAACCCGACTGGCGCAGGGCCGGAGCGGCAAGGGTCAGCGGTTATCGTCACCGGAGGCGACCGGGGCGAGCAGGCAGCGCCCGCCGACTTCCTGCTTGAGGCGCATAGCCCGGATCACCGCGAGCTAGGGGGACCGGAGGTCGCCGGTACCTGGCTGACCGGCACCTGGGTCAACACCAGCAGTACGCACGGTACCGGCTGTGCCTTCTCCGCGGCACTGTTGTGCGGGCTGGTCGGCGGCCTGCCGGTCGCCGCCGCGGCCAGGCAGGCCAAGGCGTATGTCGAGGCAGCGCTCACGGCCGCGTATCCGGTGGGGCAGGGGCGCGGACCCATGCACCACCTGTTCTCGCGAAAGGGCCAGGATTGAAGCCTGGTGTCACTCTCAGCCGTCACAATAGAGCAGCGCGCGCACAGCGCCAAGGGGAGAAGCACGGGTGACTTTTGCAGCGAACGTGCGGGTGGCTGGGCTGGTCGTGCTGATGGTCGGGATGGTGGCGTGCAGCCGGGAAGCGCACGCAACGGAACAGGTCGATACAGCAGCGCTCAACCGCACCGATGCCGTGCGGGATGCCTTCGCAGCGTTTTACGTCATGGACTATGACACGGCCCTGCAGCGTTTCGAGCACATTGCCGCTGATCATCCTGCAGATCCCCTGGCGACGGACTTCCTGCTGGACGCAACCATCTTCAAGGAGCTGAACCGGCTTGACCTGCTCGATACCACCTTCTACGCGAACGACGGGTTCCTGACCGGCAAGCACACCGTGGTCGAAGATCCGGCAGTGCGGGACCGGGTCCATAGCCTGGCCCAGCATGCGGAAGACCAGGCGGCTACGCTGCTGACCCGCGATGGGAAAAATGTAGATGCGCTTTATGCGCGGGCATGGTCCCGCTCGCTAGAGGCAACGTACGTGGCCTTTGTCGAGCGCGCTTTCCCGACCGCGCTGAAGCTCGCGCTCGGCGCCCGGAATGATGACGAGGCTGTCCTGAAGCTGGACCCCCACTACGTGGACGCAAACCTGGTGGTCGGCACCTACCAGTATGTGGTGGGCGCGCTGCCCCGTTCCTTCCGTCTGCTGATCGGCATTGCTGGGATCTCCGGTTCGAAGGAGCGGGGTATGGCGATGCTTGAGACCGCGGCCGCCGAAGGGGTGCGGACCTCGATTGAAGCGCGTACCTGCATGATGCTGTTTTTGCGCCGGGAGGCCCGATACGGCGAAGCAGAGGGTATCGCGGAGACACTATCCAACGAATACCCGCACGACTACCTGTTCCAACTGGAGGTAGCCAACCTGCAGAAGGACGCGGGACAGGCGCAGAAAGCCATTGCGCATTACCAGCAGGTGCTGCAGCAGACCCATGAGCCGGGCTACTTCCATAGCGCGCACCTGGAACTCGCATATTTCGGACTGGGCGACACACTGCGTGGGCAGAAGTCGTACGAGCAGGCGGCTGGCGCGTACC
>CAXTEW010000384.1:0-2223 GCA_964243175.1 uncultured Acidobacteriaceae bacterium | reverse complement strand
GGGAACCCGGGCCTTTTCCATTGGCGAGCTCTCCAACCTGGCCTGTATGGACGCAGGTCATCAGTGCGCGAAAATGAAGCATGACTTCTGTCCGGATGGATAAGTGGCTGTGGGTAGCCCGGTTCTTCAAAACACGCGCCCTGGCATCGCATGCGTGTGAGCTCGGCCGCATCGAGGCGAACGGCCTGCGTGCGAAAGCCGCCCGCGACGTAAAGGTAGGCGACATGCTCCAGGTAAAAAATGAAGCCGGCACCTTTGTGATCGAAGTCCTGGAACTGAGCGAGATGCGCGGACCAGCTGCCGTGGCACAGCTGCTGTACCGGGAAACAGAGGCGAGTCGCGTAGAGCGCCAGAAGCGTGCCGCGGAGCACCAGGAGATGCTGCAGGCAGGCGGCGCAGCCGAGCACAAGCCATCCAAGCGGGACCGCAGTCAGCTGAGCCGGCTGCGTGGGCGCGGATGAGGAAGCAGCCTGGACCCTGCGTTTGCGTGTTCCCGGATCGGCATCATTCCCGTTTTGGATACTTCCGCGCCTTCCGTAATACCTGCCTGCGAGAGCTGCGGCCGCGGCGGCTGCCCCCTGCGCTAGTGTCGACCCATGTCCCGGATTCGTAATAGCTGCAGTCGGCGCTTCGGCCTGAGGCCATGGATTGGCCCAGGCCTGTTGCTGCTGCTCGTACTGGTGCTTGCAGGCTCAGCCTTCGCCGCGAAGGACAAGGATGGCGAGGCGAAGAAGCCGAAGCCGCCCAAGCCGCCGCGGGTGCACTCAGTTGCGCTGGGTGGCGCCAAAAAGGTGCCGCACACGAAAGCAGGCGATCCGGCCGGCGCGCTTCCGGGCGAAACCGAGCAGAAAGTGCGCCCGCTCCTGGTCGACGGTCGCGTCAAGGACTGGACGACCGGGGATCCACACGATGTGACGGATCGGTCGTTTGCGGTACGTCGCGCCCTGCGCATCAACGATGCCCTGCCGGCTGACAAGACAGAACACTGGGTCTGGCAGCGCGGTCCCTGGCTGCTGGTCGATCGCACGGCAGGCCACCTGGTACCACTCAAGCTACCGGACTACGATCCTTCCGTGTCGGATGTGATCTGGTTTCGCGATTACGCCGCCTATTGCGGACTGGCTGCCAGCGGCAAGCAGCTGTATGCCGTGGTGGCGCAGGTAGCGGCACGTAAACCGCTGGTGATCCGAAAGCTCGCGCCATGGGATGCGGCGGTACCTCGAACCGGGGCCGCGTGTGCCCCATCTACCTGGCAACGCGATCCGCTCAAGATCACTTTTCAAGCAGCGGGGCTTCCCCCCGCTTCCTTTGACCTGGTCGGCTCGTCCGCAGTGCTGGTCGAGGAAGGCGATGCGGACGACACACCCGGCCCGGCGGACAAGAGCCCCTGACGGGCTACGGGTATGGCCATGCCCCGGGCGCAGCGCGGAGCTTACGATAGAGGAATGGAATCGATGGAAACGCTGCTGGCGGATGCAGAGAAGGCGCACGGTCATTTATGCGCCGGGCAGATCCTGGGCGTACGCATGGCCATGCTGGGCTGCGCACGGCTGGGTATTGAGGAGCCTCGCGGCAAGGATCGCAAGCGTCTCGTCACCTTTGTCGAGATCGATCGCTGTGCGACCGACGCGATTGGGGTGGTGACGGGCTGTCGCCTGGGCAAGCGCGCGCTCAAGATACGCGACTGGGGCAAGATGGCTGCAACCTTCATTGATCTTTCCGATGGACGCGCTATCCGCATCGCCGCGACAGAAAGCTCGAAGGATCGCGCACGCGCACTCTACCCTGCGATCGAAAACAAGAACCAGCAGCAGATGCATGCCTACCGCGAAATGCCGGATGCTGACCTGTTCACCGAAGAGTGGGTGCAGGTTCCGCTCGAGGCAAAGGAGTTTCCCGGGTACAAGGGCCCCCGCATCAGTTGCGCTACCTGCGGGGAAGGCATTTCCTACGAACGCTGGGTTGAGCGTGATGGGCAGAAGCTGTGCCGCGGCTGCGCTGAACCAGGCTCCCGCTACTACCAGCCGCTGGACCAGTCCGCGGTCGCCCACGAAAGTGGCGAGATTGCTGTACCGTACTGCGGCTGCTCCTGATCCGCTGGCGCATACGTTACGCAGCAAAGAGGCCGCCCCGCAGGGCGGCCTCTTTGCTCATTCATGCCACAGGCGCCAAAGCGATCCGGCCGCACCGGGCAGAAAGTTACACGCGGCCCGCAGCCACTTC
>CAXTEW010000383.1:0-2228 GCA_964243175.1 uncultured Acidobacteriaceae bacterium | reverse complement strand
GTCCTTCGGCTTCGCTCAGGATGACAGGTCAGAGGACAAGGTCAACCGCAGGTCCTTCGCCTTCACTCAGGATGACCCCTCTTGGAGAGTGGAGGGCAGCTGAGCAGCGCCACACAACTATGGGTCATCCTGACAACTATGGGTCATCCTGAGCGTAGCGCAGCGTAGTCGAAGGATCTGCTTTTTTCCCGCTGTGGCACGGCTGGCGAGGTAGCCGCCTGCATCAGGTCCAGTACAGGATGCGGGCAGCGGGGAGCAGCCTTGCGATCTCGCCTTCGAAGAAGCTGCGCATCTCCCCCATGGAATCCTTCGGGTACACGTACTTGAAACCGCCAAACTTTGTCCGCTTCTCGGCGCGCGCTTCTTCGCGCAGGTCGAGACTGGTCTTCGGGTACCAGCCCAGCAGCACCTCCTTTGAGCCTGGCGTAAAGCGGTGAGTGATGAGCTCGGCGGTCAGATCCAGATCGGGGACGCACTGGACAGCGTCGGCGACTGCCGCGAGCAGCGTGGTGTACTCAGCCTGCCAGCCCCGAATTGGCATAATAGGCGCGATCGTCAGCCCGACAGGGTAGCCGGCCAGCGCCATGCGGCGGAGAGCGCCCAGACGGTGGGCGACGGATGCAGTACCCCCTTCAAAATCGCGCGCAACACTCCCTGCATTGATCGAGAAACGCACCCGGGTGCGGCCGTGATGGGGCAGCGCGACCAGTGGATCGACCCCGTTGAACTTAGTCGTCCAGCGTAGCTGCACCGGCGCATCCCAATCCCCGAAGAAACGAATGGCGGCGTCCAGGGCGCCGGTCAGGTGCTCGATGCCCAGCGGGTCGGTGTAGCAGGAGGCCTCAAAGGTGGTTCCTTCGCTGGCCCGGTTGCGCGAGCGCGAGGTGACCTTACCCTGCCCCGCATACGGTCGCAGCCCCTCTAGAATCTCTGGCAGGTTCGCATAGGCGCGGGTTACGGGCGCGCCGCTCAGCGAGCCGGCGAGGTAGCAGTACTGGCAGTGCGCGGGGCAGCCCTGGGCCACGTGGAACTGCCAGTCGGCGGATGGCGGGATAGGCTGCAGCTTTCGCTGGCCGGGGGGCGAAACCACGATAGCGAAGGTCGTTTTGGCATTGGCATAGCTCTTCCCAGCGGTGTCCGCCGAAAAGGACGGAAGACGATTGCTGGTGAGGCGCACGACCTCTGCACCATGGGAGGCGGCGCGCTCCAGCATCGTGCGGCCGTGAGGCAGCGCGAGGGCGTCCGGCGTGATGACAACGCGGCGAGGTCGCCATAGTTTCCCCTCTGCGGGAAGCAGCTTTTCGACGGCAGCGACGGGTAGCTGGAGTTCGGCCGGATCGGGGAAGATACCAAGATGGGCCATGGGTCTTGGATCATGGCGGAAGCGCGGCTGGATGCCAGCGGCCGCTACGAAAGGATGTATCGATTGCGCGCGCTCAAAGAGGGTGCCGTATCATTCCGCTTCGCCCAGGGGAAGGCAAATGCAACCGCAGGTCCTTCGGCTTCGCTCAGGATGACCCAAGTTCTTGGTGGTCGAACTGGATCCGCGCAACGGACTGGCAGCGGAACGAGAGGAGCAGGCCCAGATACCAAGCGAGAGTGTGACAACCCGCTCAAAGCGCTGGCCCCGCCATCGGGAGCGCCACAGCGCTCAATCAAGGAAGCACCACGCAAACGCCACGTCAGTGGCCGCAAGCCGCGCAGGCGGTCTCAGCCCACTTCCCTGGACTGCCACACACGACAAGGCGGGCCAGTATTTTAGTGGCCCGCCTTGTCGTCCAGGCCCTTGCTGAGTGCGAGGTCGATCAGGGTATGCTGTTCCAGCTCATGGGCCTTGGCGCTGCCGGTTGCCGGGCTGGCCGCTGCCGAGCGCTTGATGCTCAGCACCTGCCGGCCGCCGCGGACCAGCCTGCGCAGGCGAGGCATGACAAACGAGAGAGCGCCCATATTCTCCGGCTCTTCCTGCACCCACACGACTTCGTGTGCTTCAGGATGCGACTCGATCGCGGAGCAGATTTCATCCCCCGGCCAGGGGTATAGCTGCTCGATGAAGACGATGGCCACGTTGCGGATGCCGCGCTTCTCGCGCTCGACGCGCAGGTCGTGCCCTACCTTGCCGGTGCACAGCACGACCCGCTGGGCGTTTTCGACGCTCGTGTCGGGCAGCACGTTCTTGAACATAGGCCGGCCCAGGTCCTCGATCGGCGAAATCGCGTCCGGATGCCGCA
>CAXTEW010000382.1:0-2252 GCA_964243175.1 uncultured Acidobacteriaceae bacterium | reverse complement strand
TTCGAGTTCCAGACGATGATCTGCGAGCTGACCGGCATGGATGTCGCGAACGCTTCGATGTACGACGGCTCGACGGGCGCGGCGGAAGCCGCGATGATGGCGATTCGCGTGACGGGACGCAACCATGTCGTGGTCGCGCGCAGTGTTCACCCGGAATACCGCGAGGTCATGGCGACCTATGCGCAGCACCAGGGAACGCGCCAGGTTGAGGTCGACTACCTCGCGCCGGACAAGAAGGACGGGGGGCGGCTCGATCTCGCGGAGCTCGAGGCGACCGTCACCGACCTGACGGCGTGCGTCTTGGTACAGTCCCCCAACTTTTTCGGGGTGGTTGAAGATATCCCTGCCATCGCAGCGATCGCGCACGCCCGGGGCGCGCTGCTGATCGTTTCGATCGCGGAAGCGGTATCGCTCGGCGCCGTGCGCCCCCCGGTCGAGGCGGATATCGTCTCACTGGAAGCACAGAGTTTCGGCGTAGCCCTCTCCTATGGCGGCCCGTACTGCGGGGTGCTCGCGGCGAAGGAAAAGTACCTGCGCCAGATGCCCGGGCGACTGGTCGGGGAAACGAAGGACAAGGCCGGCAATCGCGGGTTCGTGCTGACGCTTTCTACGCGGGAGCAACACATTCGCCGGGAAAAGGCGACCTCGAATATCTGCACCAACCAGGCCCTGGTGGCGCTGATGGCGACTATCTTCCTGACTGTGTATGGTCGCGAGGGCATCCGGGAGCTCGCGCTGCATAACCTGGCCAAGGCGAGCTACGCCGCCGAAACGCTTGCTGCGCACGGCGACCTGCTTTTCAGCAGCACGCCGCGCTTTCACGAGTTTGTGCTGCAGACCGAGGAAACGCCGGAGGAACTGAACGCCCGGCTGCTGGAGCGAAAAATTATTGGCGGTCTGAGCCTGCGCACGTGGTATCCAGAGCTGGGCAAGGCAAGCCTGTGGTGCGCGACCGAGCAGATAACGCGCCAGCAGATGGACAGCGCCGCTGCGGTGCTCGCCGCGGCTCCTGTGCTTGCCACCACTGGTAGCCGCTAGTGCTGGAATGCAATGCGTCCGCAGAGCGATGGGCGAGACGCGGATCATCCTGAGCGCGACAGCAGGTCATCCTGAGCCAAACAGCGGGGTCACCCTGAACACAACAGCCGGGTCATCCTGAGCGTAGCCGAAGGATCTGCTTTCCCTCCGGGCGAACCACCTACCGGCACAGCAAACGTTCCACCAAATAAGGACGCGACTATGAGCGCCATTGCTCCCGACGTATCGACCCACGCTCCGCAGCAGGAAAAGTTTGTCGGTACGCCCCGCAAGATAACAGCTCACCAGACGCAGAATGAAGCCCTGAGCTTTGAGAAGTCTGCACCGGGCAAGCGGGCCTACCGTCTCGCGCCCCTGGATGTCCCCGCGGTGGAAGCAGCAGCGCTGCTGGGGGATGCCGCGCGACAGGAACCGGCGCTGCTGCCCGAGCTGAGCGAGATCGAGATCGTTCGGCACTTTACCCGCATGTCCACCTGGAACTATGCGATTGATCTGGGCATGTACCCGCTCGGCTCCTGCACCATGAAGTACAACCCGCGCGTCAACGAGCATGTGGCCCGTCTTGAGGGCATTGCCGAGGCTCACCCGTACCAGCCTGTCTCTCTTTCGCAGGGTTCGCTCTCCATCCTGAAGGAGCTGGAAGGCTGCCTGCTCGAGATCACCGGCATGGATGCAATCACGCTGCAGCCCGCTGCCGGGGCGCACGGGGAATTCACCGGCATCCTGCTGGTTCGCGCCTATCACCAGTCCAGGGGGAACCCGCGGCGGACGATCATCATTCCCGATTCGGCTCACGGAACCAACCCGGCGACCGCTGCTGTCTGCGGCTACGAGGTGGTTAACCTGAAGTCGAACAGTGAAGGGGGCATCGACCTCGAAGCCCTGCGGACGCTGGTCGATGAAAATACAGCAGCGCTGATGCTCACCAATCCCTCGACCATCGGCGTGTTTGAGAACGAGATCGCGGCGGTCGCCGAGATTCTGCATGCCAGGGGCGCCCTGCTATACATGGACGGCGCTAACATGAACGCGCTGGTCGGAAAGACGCGGCCAGGAGACTTCGGCGTCGATGTCATGCACCTCAACCTGCACAAGACGTTCTCGACTCCGCATGGCGGCGGTGGTCCTGGCTCAGGCCCCGTGGCGTGCAAGGCGATCCTTGAGCCTTTTCTGCCGATCCCGGTAGTCAAGACTGACGAACAGGGGAAGCACAG
>CAXTEW010000381.1:0-2256 GCA_964243175.1 uncultured Acidobacteriaceae bacterium | reverse complement strand
ACCTCGGCTGGCACGATGGCTGCTTATGACGTCTGACTTCATGGAGACGCTGACCATCCGCCTTACCCAGGAATTTTTGGCGGAAATGCTGGGTGTGGGGCGACCTGCGGTCACCATCGCCGCGGGGGTTCTGCAGCGCGCGGGGCTGATCGGCTACAGTCGCGGACTGGTCGAGATCCGCGACCGGGAGCGGCTGCAAGGCGTGAGCTGCGAGTGCCACGGCATCATCAAGCAGTGCTACGCGAGAGTGTTTCCCGGGCTCTACTAGCCCCTTCCCCTCGCTGCCAATTCGACCCATCCCCCGGCTTAAAGACCCAGCGCCAGCCTGCGGTGAAAGACCGCGAGCATCATGCCTTTCAACTGGTACTCAAGCTCAGGGTCGTACCTGTAGCCTTCGTCGCGCAGGAACGCGTGCGCACCGTTTACCTCAAGCCACTGGTAGTTCGCCTCCACCTCATCCAGGCGGGCCAGCACCTTGCGCCGGCCTTCGAGCGAGACATGCGGGTCCTGGCGGCCCCAGATATGGAGCAGCTCGCCCCGGATCTCGCCAGCACGGCTGAGCGTGTCATCCTTCTTGCCGGCCCCCAGTGAGCCACTGTGAATGTCCGTCGCGTAGAAGCAGACCGCGGCGAGGACCTCGGGGTTCATAGCGGCACGGAAGGCCAGGTGGCCACCCAGGCAGATACCAATCACCCCCAGCCGGCCATTGCACTGGTCCATGGTGCCCATGTGCTGGAGCAGCGAACGCGCATCGTCGTCGTAGGACCCCAGCTCCTTCGCATACTTGTCGAAGTTGCCCTTGTCTGAGCCGGCCTGGTCGTAGCCCAGCACGGTGCCGGCAGGCTCCAGTTCGTGATAGACCTCCGGCACAGCAACCAGGTATCCGTGCCCGGCGACAAAGGTGGCGAAGCGCCGAATGGGGCCGGTCATCTGAAAGATTTCCGAGTAGAGGATGATGCCCGGATACTTGCCCGGTGCCGCGGGGTGGAAGAAATACGTGCGCATGGGGCCGGTCCCGGTAGGGACATCAACAACAAGGTCATCTTTCAGGATCATGGGTGGAGCTCCTTTTCCGCGCGCGTGTGCCGGGCGTTATCAGCCGGCGGCAGGGCACGGCGTCCTATGTCGCGCCGGTAGTACATGCCGTCGAAGTGGATCTTTTGCAGCGCCGTGTAGGCCAGGCGCAGCGCCTCTTCAAGCGTCTCGCCCGTGGCCGCTGCGCTCAGCACTCGCCCCCCGGCCGTGCGGTAGTTCCCGTCTGCCAGCACGGTGCCGGCATGGAACACCTCGACGCCGGGAACCGTGGACGCCTCCGCCAGGCCGGTAATGGGCAGCCCGGTCGCATACTTGCCTGGGTATCCCCCCGAAGCGGCAACCACGCAGGCCGAAGCACCTGGGCGCCAGCGAAACTCGGATTCGCTGAGCCGCCCCTCGACACAGGCGGTGAGAGCTTCGTACAGGTCGCTGTCCAGCCGCATCAGGATCGCCTGTGTCTCCGGGTCACCAAAGCGCGTGTTGTACTCGAGCACCAGCGGGCCGCGCGCCGTCATCATCAACCCGATAAACAGTACCCCGGTAAACGGTGTCGCCTCGGCCGCCATGCCATCGATGGTGGGCTGCGCAATATGGTGCAGGATCCAGTCCTGCATGGCCGCGGGCAGCATCGTGTCTGTCGAATACACACCCATTCCACCGGTGTTCAGTCCGTGGTCGCCTTCGCCGATCCGCTTGTGGTCCTGCGCTGGCGCTAATGGCGCCACGTGCTTGCCGTCACTCATGATGAGGAAGGAAAGCTCCTCGCCCTCCAGGCACTCTTCCAGCAGGACCGTGGTTTGCTTGCTGCCCAGCAACTGCCCGTCAAACATGCCATCGATCGCGGCCGCAGCCTCGGCACGGGTGGGGCAGATCAGCACGCCCTTGCCGGCGTGCAGGCCGTCTGCCTTGACCACGATCGCGCCGCTGAAAAGCTCCAGGGCGGCAAGCGCTTCCTCCCGCGTATTGCACACGGCAAAGGCAGCGGTGGGAATGGTGTGGCGCTGCATGAAGCGTTTGGCGAACGCCTTGCTCGACTCCAGCTCCGCCGCGGCGCGGCGCGGACCAAATACCCGCAGGCCCCGCTGCTGCAGCGCATCGACAAGTCCCAGGGCCAGCGGCACTTCGGGGCCGATCACGGTCAATGACGGTGCTTCGCGCACCGCGACCTGCACCAACGCGTCGAGGTCATTCCCGTCGACGGGCACGCACCGGGCAATGCCG
>CAXTEW010000380.1:0-2278 GCA_964243175.1 uncultured Acidobacteriaceae bacterium | reverse complement strand
GCGTAGGACGACCGCAGCGTAAAGACCGAACCCGCAACGACCAAGCGCGAACAACAAAGCTCAAGCAACCAAGCGCAAGCAACCAACCGCTGAACAACCAAGCGCAAAGCAACCAAGCAAACAACCAAGCGCAACCCTTACGGCTTCGCAACCTGGAACGGTATCTCAAGCGATCCCGTGTGACCGGAAATATTGTCGATGAGAGAAAGCGACACAAACGCCTCCCCTCGCGGCAGGCGAATCTGCTGGCGCAGCGGTGTACCGATCCGGTCTGCAAGCTGCATCTGCCTGGCATCATAGTTCAACTGCACACGATCAATCGCTGTACCAATCACCTCGCCTGTATCGGTGTAAGCCATGGCCGCGGCGATCAACTCAGCATGCTGCTTGCCCTCGGGCGTCGGCACGAAGTGCAGGTCTTTCGAGAGCGCCGCGTACTCAATCACAAAGGGCTCGTCATGCGGATTGCCGATGACCTTGCCGCGGCTGTCGCGTGCAAGCGGCAATACCTGCCAGCCTGGTACCTGGGCGGCGGGCACGATGCGCGCTTCGAACAGGATGCTGGCCAGTGCCGGCCCGGGCGCGTTGTAGTCGGTCAGGCTATCGGTGGAGGCATTGCCCTTGCCTCCCGGCAGCTTCTGCCCGGCAGCGACCTTGTCCAGGTCAGCATTTGTTTCCGCCAGCCGCTTGCCGTCGAGCGTGCTGCTCGCGTCATCTTTCAAATCGAACGCGACATAGCCGGTGCGGTAGTGCAGCGTGTATGGGCCGCCGGCGACGTTGACCGTGATCTTGTGGAACTTATTATCGGCGACGTAGCTTCTTGGTGCATACGAAAGCGTGTAGTACTCTGAGCCGCTGTCGAAGGCAAGTTCTGCGACAGTACCAAGATCATTGCGGTTGTAATACGCCTGCCCGCCTGTGACATGCGCGATCTGTTCCATGGCCGCTTCCTGGCCGATCGGTGGCCTGCTGGTTGGGTCAGGCCCTACAGCATCGATCGGGTAGACAGACACGCGATCGAGCGAAAGCTGGTTATAGATGTGAACCAGCTCCTGCTGCTCCTGGCTGCCATCGCTGCTGAGGAAGCCGTCTCTGTTCTGCGTGAAGGGAAAGTAAGTGGAGTACCAGATCAGGTTCTTATGCCCGGGTATGCGACTGAGGTAGGCGCTGATTGTGGCCAGCGTGTTCATTGCATCGTCGAAGTGCTCGATCCGGTTGCCGCCATTTGCGGTCAGGCGTGGCAGCTCGTGTACGACGGCCGCACGCAGCAGGTTTGGGTCGCTGGTAAAGTCCTGCAGCAGCAGCGCGGAGTGGCCGCTGTTGACCGCGAAGATTGCGACCGCGTCTTTGCCCTGAAAACGTTTGAGGTACTTCAACAGCTGGATGCGGAGATACATCTGATCCGTCAGGTCGGTGTTAAAGGGATCGATCAGGATGACGTTTGTTGTCTGCGGCAGTTGGCCCACCGCAACATTCGAATACGCGCCGTGCGGCAGGACGGCCACCGTGGGAAGGGCCGCGGCACTGCGCTGCTGCTCATCGAAGGCGCGTATCTCCTCCTGTCGCCCGTCTTCCGCGATGGTGAAGCTGCTTTGTTTCAGCCCGTGGACCGGGTGACCCTGCGCATCGGTCACGGTGACATCTGTGATCACCAGCCGGGTTGTGGTCGAAAGGGTAAAGCCGGGCTGGCTGGTGCCGGGCGTCTGCGCGACCGCGGTAAGGCAGAACAGCAGCAGCGAGAGTGCGTGGATCGTCGGGCGTTGCCTCATGGATCGTGCTCCATGTCGCACCGTCTCCTTCCCCGATCGAGGGCAGGCTGCCGGAACGGTGCAGCACAGGAGTAGACGAGCCCGCCGTAGGAAAGTTCCGTTCACTGAAGAACGAAGTTCCTTCTGGATGCAATGCTTTTCACTTGGTATACATTCAGGAATGCGCTTGCCACTTCCACTTGCCTGCTGCTGTATTCTTCCCTTGCTCCCTCTCCCTGCCCAGGCCCAGCAAAGTCTCGATGCCACGCCGGAAACCATCGCCTGGGGCTACTACTGGGCCCATGCCAAGCCGGTGCTCACGGTGAAAAGCGGCGACACCGTCGTCGTCCACACCCTGTCGACCTGCGGCGATCCGGAGCGGCTGCAAGGCATGGGTGTCGCCCCAGCCGACATACCAGCCTCGGTGACGGCGATCTACGGCGCCAAGTCGATCGACAAGGGTCCTGGCGGCCACCTCCTTACCGGGCCGATCGCGATTGACGGTGCCGAGCCGGGCGATGTGCTCGAGG
>CAXTEW010000379.1:0-2283 GCA_964243175.1 uncultured Acidobacteriaceae bacterium | reverse complement strand
CCTGCTGGTGGCTGACGCCGCTCTACGACCTGGTGGTCAGCACGGTGCTGTCCTCTTCCAAGGTGTTCGCTGACGACACCACGCTGCCGGTGCTGGACCCTGGTCGTGGCCGGACCAAGACGGGGCGTCTGTGGTGCTATGCCGTCGATGACCGGCCGTGGTGTGGCTCAGGCCACCCGGCGGCGGCCTACGCCTACTCCGAGGACAGAAAAGGCGAGCGGCCTGCTGGTCACCTGGCGGGGTTTCGGGGCGTGCTGCAGGTGGATGGCTATGCCGGGTTCAAGCGGCTGGCCGGCGACCGCAAGGACGGCTCTGTCACGCTGGCATTCTGTTGGGCGCACATGCGCCGGCGCTTCTATGAGTTCCATGCCGCCACCAAGTCTCCGCTTGCCGGCGAGGTGCTGGCGCGCATCGGCAGGCTCTACGAGATCGAGGCCGACATCCGCGGCCAACCGGCCGAGCAGCGCAAGCAGGCGCGCCAGGAGCGAAGTCGGCCCATCGTCGAGGCCCTGCACGCCTGGCTGCAGGACCACGTGGGCCGGGTCTCGGCCGCATCGGGCCTGGCTGAGGCCATCCGGTATGCCATCCGGCACTGGCCGGGCCTGGTCGTGTTCCTCGATGACGGCCGGGTCGAGATGGACACCAACCCCGTCGAGCGCGCGATCAGGCCCATAGCCTTGAATCGCAAGAACACCTTGTTCGCCGGCAGCGATGGCGGTGCCCGCCACTGGGCGGTTGCGATGACCTTGATCCAGACCGCCAAGCTGAACGGCAGGGAGCCGATGGCTTACCTCACCGACGTGCTCCAGCACATCGTCTCGGGGCAGACCAAGGCGCATGAGCTGCATACGCTGCTGCCCTGGGCCTGGACGCCAAAGGCCGAGGCCGCTGCCCTGCCACAGCCTGCGACGATCGCGGCATGATCGACCGCCCCGACCAGGTCGGACGCCTGCTGGAGCAACTGGGCGCGGCCCTGCCCATCCCGGCGCGGGTGACACCCGAACTGCAGACCATGCTGCAGGAGAAGAACGGCATCACAGTCCCCGCGACCTGCAACGTGACATGGGTCAGCTACGCGGGCGACGAGGGCGGCATCATCTGCCAGCTCGACGCCGGCACCGGCACAAGCGCCGTGTTCACCTCGCTGACGCACCTGAGGTTCGACCCGCGCCTGCCTCTCGCCCGCGATATCCTCACCTACCAAAAGCACCGCGTGAAGCGCCTGCGCCGCCAGCCGCAGTAAGGCCGCGCCAGCATCAGCACACAAAGTCAAGCCGGTTCAGCCGTGGTGCCGCCGCGACGCTTACACCTGATAGGCCACGCCGTATTTGAGCAGGATTGCTTTCATCCTCTTGGACAGGGGCGTCAAAGTTTCCTCTGTTCCACCTCGATAGAGTGATACTGCTGAAATCGGCACTTCACCCACCCCCAACTTTGCATGCGGGAACTGGATCAGATACATCCTCGCCCTGCAAGGCGGCTTTGGCGCACGTTCCTGCGCTGCTCAGTCGGGAAAGCGATCCGCGTACGACAACGGATTTCGAACTGAGACACTACCGTTTGCTGGCCCTACTTGCTTTTCATTCTCCAACGTGTGGAGCAGCGTCGTTCTCAGGTTCCTTACCCTGCCCATCAGCGGCAGCTTGTAAGACCGCATGGGCGTCTGTCGGCGTCATCGCTTGGATATCCTCCAGCGAGTAGCCGAGGTCTACAAGTTGCTTCCGCATCTTGTTGGTGATCATGAAGGGTATGCCCTCAGGCTCCGCTTTCGTTTCGGTAGAGGCGATGACCTCTGGTGCGGAGGCGGTGGCTGCTTGAGGAAGAGTCTTGCGCAATGTAACCAGTTCCTCCTGTAGGCTTTCGATCTGATCCATTGCCCATTGGAGAGCAGCCTTGTCCTGATCGTTCAAATCCCAGGTGTCACTTTAATCAAACACTATGGCGATGAACCGAGCCTGTTCCGGGCTGATCTTCATGATGCCCGCTCAAAACGCAGTAGAGCGTTGCCAGCATGGCACCAGTCTGCGGCATGCCGAGTCAAGGAAGTCTACCAAGTCACGTTCCAGCTTGGACGAGTACGGCGGCCAGCAACACTAAGCCCCGAGGCGTCCGGGCGGTCATCTCACTCCCGACGCGCCCTCTTGCCCATGTAAAATAATTCTCCCTACCTACCGCATGCATAGGGTTCGAGCTACAAGAACTCCGCCCCAGCGTGCCCCTTGAACAGGCTGGCCCGCCGCACGTAACCCTGCATTGTCTCGACCCGCTTGTGCCGGGACACCT
>CAXTEW010000378.1:0-2291 GCA_964243175.1 uncultured Acidobacteriaceae bacterium | reverse complement strand
CTCTTGTTTTTCGCCGCGACACGGAGTGCCTCACCCTGCAGGTACATATCATTACGCACGTTGCGCTGCTGCGATGGCGGCACATTGGCGAGTGACTTGTACGCGACCAGCTCCTGCTCGATCTGGCCAGACATCTGCTCGAGGCCAACCATGGTTGCGGGCGTAAAGTTCTTGGTGCGCACGAAGTCGAGCAGCGCTGTGCGATCTGCTTCCTGCATCGGCGTGGGCGCGGCACTGGGCGGTGCCGGCTGGGGCGCAGGGCTGGTCGAGACGGGCGGCGGCGCCTGCAACGTGCCCTGGTTGGGAACATGTGCGGCGAACACGCGCTGCGCCTGCTCAGACACGGCGGTAAAGGTCTGCACCTGGCTGAAACCCATTGCATGGTTGAGCGCGTACGCCGTGGGCACGGTGCCGATCAGGATGAGCATGATGAGTCCCATGCCCTTTTGCCCATCATTTGAGCCGTGGCCAAAGGAGACGCCCGTGCAGGTGAGGATTAGCAGGCAGCGGATCCAGAATGGCGGCGGCTGGTCACCTTCAGGCGCCTTGTACAGCTCCGGCTTTTTGACGACGGCCTTCAGGATCAGCAGCATCAATGCCGCGAAGCCGAAACCGACAAGCGGGGAAACGATGAGCGCCTTGAACACGCCGAGCGCTGTCGACCAGTCCACGCCGCTCAGGCCGCTCTTGCCATTGATGAGCTGGTTGGACACACCGACGCCGATGATGGAGCCGATCAGCGAGTGCGAGCTCGATACCGGCAGACCGAGGAACCAGGTGCCCAGGTTCCAGATAATGGCAGCGATCAGCAGCGAGAAGATCATGGCGAAGCCCGCGCCGGAGCCGACCCGCAGGATCAACTCGACCGGCAGCAGCGAAACGATCGTGTACGCGACGCCACCCGACGAGGTAAGCACGCCGATCAGGTTCCACGTGCCGGAGTACACCACGGCAATATGCGGCTCAAGCGTATGCGTGTAGATCACCGTGGCGACGGCATTGGCTGTGTCGTGGAAGCCGTTGACGAACTCGAAGCCGAGGGCGATCAGCAGCGCGACGCCGAGCAGCACGTACGGCCAGACGGTCGGCTGCGGCGAGCTCGCCAGGTCATGGAAGATCTGGCCGGCAGCGTAGCCAAGCCCGCCGAGCAGCACCAGCAGGAAGAGGACCATGCCCACTTTGCCGGGGCCTTTGTCCATCTTGCTGTTAAGCAGCGAGCGCGGGTCTGCCGGATCCAGTGCGGGGGAAGGCTGGGGAAGGGGGATCGAAGTCTGGCTCATGAGAAATCCTCGGAAAGTCGTCGCGGGTCCTCAGCGACGGTACCAACGTACCGTTGCTCATTGGATCAACGGAGCAGCCGTGGAAGATTAATATTCAGTGAAGACAGCAGAGCTGCAGGCGGCACTGCCTTGTTTCCGGTGCAAGGGCTACTGCCAGTCATCCTGCAGGTGACGCGCGTGGTCGCCCATAAGCGCCTCGAAGCCTTCCTGCTTCTTGATGAAGACCTCGGCAAAGTTGGCCTCCTGACGGAGCAGGATGGCCTGGAGGCGCACCATTTCGAGCAGCGCCAGGAACATGCAGATCAGCGCGCGCTCGGAGCGGGTATGGCCCAGCATGCGACTCAGTGCGACGGGGCGATCCTCAAGCAGCAGGCGGCGGCGCAGGTAGTCCATCATTTGGCCGACCGTGACCGCGTCTTCCTGGACATCGAGCACAGGCCGGGTGCGCAAGCGGTCGAGCACGTCGCGAAACACACGAACCAGGTCGGGAACATCGGCCGCAATCTCGCCGTCGACCTCGGTCGCGTTCATGACGGCCTTCAGTTGCGGACGCGTCCAGGTAGCCATCTCGACC
Source organism: uncultured Acidobacteriaceae bacterium (assembly GCA_964243175.1). Classification (GTDB taxonomy): domain Bacteria; phylum Acidobacteriota; class Terriglobia; order Terriglobales; family Acidobacteriaceae; genus EB88. Next base: position 437 of record CAXTEW010000378.1, on the reverse strand, counting down.
TGCTGCTTCTGCAGCAGCATTTGCGCCGCGTTCTTGAAGCGCTCGTGCTCCAGCAGGCGCTCAACCAGCTCCATGCGCGGGTCTTCCGCTGCGTCTTCCGGGTTTTCGGAGCTGGTGCGCGGCAGCAGCATGCGGCTCTTGATATGGATCAGCAGCGACGCCGTGTAGATAAACTCGCCTGCGTTGTCGACGTCGGTTTCTTTCAGCCGCTCGACATAGGCGAGGAACTGCGCCGTGATCTGCGCAATGGGAATGTCCCAGATATCGATGTCCTGCTTGCGGATGAGGTCGAGCAGCAGGTCGAGCGGGCCGTCGTAGACGCGGCCTACCGTTACGGAAAATGGGAACGCGTTTGGCGTGCGGGCGGCGGCGTCCGCGCGAGTACTCGTTTTTTTTGCCGCGGGAGCCGGTGCGGCAGGCTGCGGGTCAAGCGCCGG
>CAXTEW010000377.1:0-2302 GCA_964243175.1 uncultured Acidobacteriaceae bacterium | reverse complement strand
AGTAGCCGCTGTTCAACTCCAGCAGCGACCCGCTCGTCTGCTTCCCGGTTCCCTCCAGCGTCAGGTTCGCCAGCCCGCCATAGCAGGCATAGGTCGTGCACCCGGCCGCCGGATACACCGTGATCAAACTCGCGCTGGCATTGGTCTCCTGCAAGATCGCCCCGTCGCGGCTGTCTCCACTCATCTGCATCACGTTCGGCATGCGCAGCGTCCCGCTTATCTTGTAGTGGCCGGCGGGAAAGTAAATGACTGGGTAGTTCGCCTCGTTCGATGGCGAGCTTGCCAGTGCAAACGCGATTGCCGCCTGCACCGCCGCTGTCGAGTCCGCGCCGCCCGTAGGGTCCGCGCCGCCGGCAAAATCCTTGCTGCGCACATCCACCCGCGGCAGCTTCGCCACCTCATTCGCGATACCCAGCGTCCCGCTCACCACTCCACCAGTTAGCGGCACCGCCGTCGCCACCTGCTGGTCGACATAGTGCTTGTCACTCGCCTGCGTCGGCGCTGCCGGGTCCCCGCTCAGCGTCAACGGCCCTGCCAGCGATCCCCCGCCGAGCGGTAGAAAGTTTCCCGTCGTCGGCGTAATCGTGCTGAATAACTGGTCCACATAACTCTTGCTCACACTCTGCACCGCCACCACCGATGGCTGCAACTGCGCCCGCACACTCGCGATCGTCGCTGTCGCTGCCGCCGGCACCGTCCAGTACTCGCGACTTACCGTGCCGTCGCCCAGGTGGTACACCACCGTGTAATACGAGCCCGCCGGACTCGCTCCCAGGTTCGGCGCCAGGCTCATCGACGCCGTACCATCGCCGCCAATCGCTACTGTCAGGCTTCCCTCGGCAACCGCCAGGTTGTTTGCCGTCACAAACGCCGGCCAGCTCACCAGCATCGTGCCCTGTGCCAGCGTTCCATCCGCCCGGTACACGACGCCCGTAACATTGGTGGTCGCCACCTGCGCCCTCGCTGCCACGCCGCTCCATCCCGCTCCCGCCAGCAGTCCCAGTTGCAACGCCACGCGCAGCTCCCGAGCTACAGCAAGCTCTCCCGACATACCCACTCGGCTCTTCATCTGCTCTCCATGTCATCCCTGGTAACTACCGTTGTCAGTCACTTCCTGCATGTATCGCCGGGCCTAAGACGCCTGCATTTCCCTGCCTGCCTCGCCCGCATCGGTCATCCGGATCGGGGCTACAAGCTCTCCGTCTCTCGCCCCTTCGGATGACCCGGCACAAACAACAATCCCGGCGACCACGGTCGCTTCGTTGATCCGAAGCACGCAGGTCACCGCGCGTGCACTACAGCGTTTCTTGCAGCTGCTCCAGTAACAGCGCCGCCAGGCTCGCCTGCACTTTGGCTTTCCCGATGCCTTGCGGTTTCGGTTCTTTCTCTACAACGCCCCATAGCCATTTCGTGTGGATCAGGCTTCCGGCCTTCGCCTTCTCCACCGTTGCTTTCACTATCTCGGGCAGCGCTGCTTTCACCTGCAAAACCACCTCTTCGCCAGGTGTTCGCAAGCCCTGGCAGTGTGTGCGGATACGCGTTCCGCGCGCCGCTCGCGCAGTCGGGACCATTTCATCTTCCCGGACAAGCTCCCGTTGCCTTATTCCTTGTGTCTTCACGCTCACCATCCAGAGAAACAAGCAGAGAAACAAACAAGAGAAATGCAAAGAGGGGAGTGAGCCCGGTATGGCTCCTCCCCTCGTTCACACTCTCTTATTTCCAGACTACCAACCAGCGGGAATTAATGTGCAACCTATCCCAATTATTTCTTATTCGGCTTTGTCTACCCTGTCCCGCCAGCTCACTCGTGCATAACTCACTTTCTCTACTCTACCAGCGCCCCTGTCAATACTGTGCCATCCCTCCTGCTTATTGCCCCTGGAAAAGCGGCCCGATTTCGAGTAACTCCTTTTCCAGAAAGATTCGGGTTAATTTGTCGATCGCGTCGCCATACTTCCTCACCACTGTCCGCAGACTCTGCCCCGTCAGTTCTGCCGCTTCTGCCTGCGTATACTCCTGCAGCGCCACCCGCGCCACCAGCTCCTTTTCCTCCGGCGTCAACTCCCGCATGCACCGCTCAATGTCGTACACAAAGATCACCGCGTCCTCGAACGAACGCACCCGGTAACTCGATACCTTGCCCCGGAACATGCAGTTTCCCAGCACCGAGGGCACTTGCCCCATCCTCAGTGATACCTGCATGTATCGCCGCAACAGCAGCTCTGTGTATCTCCGGTAAAAAGCCAGCGAAGTGCTCGGCACTTCAATCGTGCCCCTGTCCTTCACTACGGCCGGTGTCGGT
>CAXTEW010000376.1:0-2303 GCA_964243175.1 uncultured Acidobacteriaceae bacterium | reverse complement strand
GTTTTTGCGCTGGGTGGGGTGACGGAGGCGAATGCCGGGGCATGCCTGGCTGTCGGCGCGGCCGGCATTGCTGGGATTCGGGTGTTTTTCTTCTAAGGGCAAGGGCCAGACCCCTGCGCGGGAGGCGATCCCTTCGGGATTTGTGCTCGTTCAGGGCAAGGGCTAGTGGGCGGATAGCAGCGACTTCACTTCTTGCGAGGAGGCGGCTGGGTGCCCCATGTCTCGCTCTTGAGACGTGAGCTCATGCGAAAACCTTGGGTCCGGTTTCTGGGTGGGTTTGGACCCACGTCTCAGACGCGAGACGTGGGGCGCCCGGTTTTGTTGGTTGGATAGGCGCTCAGGCAGGAGCGGGACCTGCTGCGTGACCCGTTCGGGATTTCCGCCCTCCCTCAAGTCAAGAGCTAGTGGGCGGCTACCATTGTCTCGACATCCTTGACGAAGGCTGCCTGGCTGCCGGGCCTGGTGTAGAACATGTGGCCGCCTGGATATTCGTGCACGGCCACCCGCGCGGGGTCGCCCATCAGCGGCATCTCGTCGACGGTGAGCACAGACCCCATGAAGGGGCAGCTCAGGTCGTCCCAGCCATGCGCGATCAGGACCCGCATCTTGGGGTCAGCGGCTACCGCCTCGCGCAAATCTTCTGTCGAGCCCTTCATCAGCACCGTGTCGGTTCCCTGGCCCCACTGCTCGTTTACCTCGTAGGAGAGCGCGTTGTAGCGTGCATCGGTCTTCCAGCCAACCACGCGCGTTACCCAGTCGACCATGGCCGTGGTCGTCGGCGCGATGATCGCCTCCAGGATAGGGTCGTTCGATTTCTGGTCAGGCGAGAAAGGGAACGGGTCAGCCGCAGTGACATTCGAGTCATACACGGAGCCGATTTCTCCGCGCTCGCGATGCACCTCGCGCAGGTAGGCGCCGATCTCCAGGCGGCCGCCCGAGTACTTGACGAACGCCGGGTCGAGTCCGGTCAGGTCGGTGACCTTCTTGATCAGCCGCGGGGTGGCTTCCGGGTCAGAGCGGCCGGCAAACAGGTCGGTGACGTACTGGCCGCGCGTGTAGCTGATGACGTCAGCCATGTGTTCAGGCGTCAACTGGTGCTCGCGTTCGAGGTGCGCGGCGGCGATCGAGGGCAGGCTCATCATCCAGGGCAGGGGAGAGATTTCGCCATTGCCTTCGATCCACGGGTTGAGATAGGGCGAGACCAGCACCACGCCATTCATGGCGACGCCCAGCTGCGACTGCAGGTAGTGGGTGACGCGCGGCCCACGGTAGCCACCGTAGCTTTCCCCGATGAGGTACTTGCGCGACTGCAGCCGGCCATTCTTGACCAGCCAGTCGTAGATCACGCGGGACAGGTACTGGATGTCGGGAGTGGTCGAGTAGAAGAGCTTCTTGGTGTCTGCCGGTGCGACCAGCGAGCGCGAGAAGCCTGTTCCGACCGGGTCGATGAAGACGAGATCAGAAAACGGCAGCCAGGTGCCGGGATTGTCGCTCAGGCGCGGCGGATCGGATGGGCTGTCGCCCTGCTCGGCGAACTGGATGTGCTTGGGGCCGATCGCGCCCAGGTTGAGGTAGACGGAGGAAGCGCCGGGGCCGCCATTCATGGCAAAGGTGACAGGCCGGTCGGATCGATCCGCCGGGGCGCCCTTGTCGCCGTCAAGCGTGTAGGAGGTGACGACGACCTCGGCTGTTTTGACCTCGGGCTTAGCTGGATCGATGCGGCTGTAGACCGGGATGACGCCTACATTTGCCGTGTAGTGGAGCATCCTGCCATTCACCGTCACGGTCTGGGCAACGGAGGCGTCGGCTGGCAGCGGCGGCAGCGCGTCGCTCTTGGTGTCGGGGCCTTTTGCACCAGCAGCAGCGTCGGGATGGTCCTGAGCGAAGGCCGGGGCGCCGGCGGTGACAGCTGCTGCGACCAGCACGATGGCGGCAAGGCGGCGCAGGGACGGAAAACAGGAAGAGGTCATGTGGCGACCATATCGCAGTGCATCTCGGACGCGAAGCAGTTTTGTATACGCCCATTCCCCGGAGCGGCGCGAGTCAGACGCATGCGTTGTGCACTATATTGGTGCGCGATCTTGAAACGGAGTGGAACGATGGCGCTGTTTTCACGCAGGAACTTTCTTCAGGCCGGGACAGGCACGGCCCTGGCCTCGGTGATCCCGGGATCGGGCATAGGGGGCCGGCACTTTATGCTGGCCGCGCAGGAACCGGTGGCTCCCGCGGGTGATCCCGTGCGGTTTGCGAGTATTGGCGTAGGTATCCAGGGGTCGAACCTGCTGCGCGCGATTGTGACGCTG
>CAXTEW010000375.1:0-2331 GCA_964243175.1 uncultured Acidobacteriaceae bacterium | reverse complement strand
CCGGCACCAGTGCAGAACATCTTTGTTCCGCTCAACCTGTAACCATCGCCGCTTGCCTTGAGTGTGAGCTCCCGGCCCGGGATCTCGGAGGCCCAGACAGCGTAGCGTGCGCCAGCAACAGGCTCCCGGCCGGCTTCCGCCAGGATGCTGACCGCGTCCCAGTGCGCCTCGACCAGCTTGGCCAGGCTCACACCTTCCCGCGCTACTTCAAAGAGGCGCTGGTGACGCTGCGATGTTGCCCCGCGCGCAGGCAGAGCAACAGCTTCGGTGCAGAGTTCGGCGAACCTGGCAAGCAGTTGCGGTCCACTCATGCGCGCAGCCAGCGGTCCAGGCGAAAGTGCTCGTGTCTCTCGGCATGCTGCAGCAGGAGCAGCGGCTCCGCACGAAGAATGGCATGCACCTCGTCCCCGGGGATCTGGTGCTCGGGCGACTCTCCCAGCCAGTGAGCAGCCAGCAGCGTGGTCCCCGAAGGTAGCGATCCCACCAGTTCAGCCACAAGCGCTTTCCAGTCCCGGGCACAGAAGTAGTAGCCGATCTCGCTGAGCACTACCAGGTCGAATCCCTCCAGCGGCATCCGCTCGCGCAGCGAAAGAATGCGTATCTCCACATGGGGCAGGTAAGCGCATCGCTCGCGAGCGCGAGCCACCGCCGTGGCCGAAAAGTCGACCGCCTCGACTGCATCGCAGAGCGCGGCGAGCTTCTCTGTCAGCACGCCCACGGAACAGCCAGGCTCGAAAGCTCGTGCATACCGGCGCGGTGCCAGCGCCGCTATGATCGCGTCATACCGCTGCAACTCGTACTCGCTTTTGGCGAAGTTCCACGGGTCCGCATTCCACTGGTACTTCGCCTCGAAGAACTCGGGGGCGGATGGATTCTCGCTCACAGGGCAGCCCCCGTCCTGTCTGGCGAGGGCACAGGGCAGAGACGTCGTTCGCGCAACACGCATTCTGCGCCCATGCCGCAGCGCGGCCGGGGTTGACCGCTGCCCAGCAAGGCTCTGCAGCCGGCGCATCCAGCGGCTGCGGCAGACCTACGCTTGTGGTTGCCAGCGCGAATCATAGTCCCCTGCTAGGATGCAGCTTCCTGAGCGGGGCGGTCGGCTACGCCACGGCGCCGCTCGCCTGCGGGATCGGCATCGCTCGCCGCGCTGGCCCCCGACCTTTGTTCTTGGTCATAATGGAGACATGGCACAACGTGAATTCCAGACCGAAGTCAGCCAGCTGCTGCAGCTCATCATCCACTCCCTCTACTCGCACCCCGAGATCTTTCTACGCGAGCTCATCTCGAACTCCTCGGATGCGCTGGACAAGCTGCGCCACCTGACGCTGACAGAGGACACCTACAAGGCATTGCCTTTCGATCCAAGGATTGATCTCGAACTCGACGAGGAAAACACGACCCTCACCATAGCCGATACCGGCATTGGCATGAATGAGGAAGACCTGGTTTCCCACCTGGGCACAATCGCCCGGTCCGGCACCAAGAACTTTCTTTCGCAGCTATCCGGTGACGCGCGCAAGGACTCCAACCTGATCGGCCAGTTCGGCGTTGGCTTTTACAGTGTGTTCATGGTTGCAGACCGGGTAGAAGTTGTGTCCCGCAAGGCGGCCGAGGAGCAGGCCTGGCGCTGGGTGAGCGATGGCAAGACCGGCTTTACCATCGAGCCCGCGGAGCGGTTGGTCGCCGGGACCACGGTGCTGGTCCACCTCAACGAGGAAGGCAAGCAATACGCCAGCAGCTGGCGCCTGCAGGAGATCGTCAAGAAGTATTCGAACCACATCGCGTTTCCTATCTTTCTGACCTATGACAAGAGCGAGTGGAATGCGGAGGAGAAGAAGTCGGACAAGACCCGCGTCACGGAGCAGGTAAACGCGGCCAGCGCGCTGTGGCGGCGCCCCAAGAGCGAGCTGACAGACGAGGATTATAAAGAGCTGTATAAGTCGATTTCGGGCGACTCCGAAGACCCGCTGTTCTGGTTCCACACCAAGGCCGAAGGCAGCCTCGAGTACACCACGCTCTTCTATGTGCCGGCGAAAGCGCCGCTCGATCTATACCAGGCCGAGTACAAGGTCGGGGTCAAGCTGTATGTCAAGCGCGTCTTTATCATGGATGACGCCAAGGAGCTGCTGCCGCAATATCTGCGTTTCGTTCGGGGCATCATCGACAGCGAGGACCTTCCGCTGAACGTGAGCCGTGAGCTACTGCAGCAGAACCGGGTACTGACCAGCATCCGCACCGCCAGCGTCAAGAAGATACTCTCCGAGCTGAAAAACGTAGCGGCGAACCAGCCGGAGCTATACCTCACCTTCATCACGCAGTACAACCGGCCGC
>CAXTEW010000374.1:0-2354 GCA_964243175.1 uncultured Acidobacteriaceae bacterium | reverse complement strand
GGCCATAGCCTCACGCACGACCTCCGTCGCGCTCTCACTGAGCGCGGCCATGATGCCGCCGGTGTGAAACCAGCGCACACCCTCTTCGCCGAAGATGCGATCCCAGTCCACTTCGCCCGGCTGCATCTGCGACACCGCTGTATGGCCGCGATCCATCATGACCAGCCCATGACGAACGCCAAAGCCACGCTCCAGAAAATACATGCCGTTTCTTGCTGCACGTCCCACACCTTCAAAGGCGACCCATTGCACGTGACTTGTATCCACGCCGCCCTGCAACATCAACTCCTCCACCAGGCGCCCCACCGGGTTATCCACCAGCGCGGTCGCGATGGCACACCGCATGCCGAAACACCGCCGCAGCCCACGCGCCACGTTGTACTCGCCGCCGCCTTCCCACACTGCGAAATTGCGTACCCCCACGATGCGACGCTCGCCCGGATCAAAGCGCAACATCACTTCCCCCAGCGACAGAAGATCCCATCGGCAGGCTGACCGCTCGCGCAGCTTTAACCCTGCCGCGGTTTGCAATGCAGCGACGGTGCCGGCAGCGTCTTCTGGTTGCATACGCTCCATTCCTTACCAGTCCGTCAAGGTGCCATCGAGCTTGCGCGCCACCGGCAGATACGCGCGTTGATACGGATACTTCGCCGCCAACGCCTCGTCGATCTCAACGCCCAGACCGGGAGCCTCGCCCGGCGTCATGTACCCAGCCTCAAACCGGTACGCATGGGGAACACTTCATCGGTCAACGCCGTGTGCGGCATATGTTCCTGTATGCCGAAGTTATGGATGGCGGTGCCGAAGTGCAGCGCCGCAGCCATGGCTACAGGTGACAAGTCAGTGGCGCCGTGGAAGCCGGTGCGCACGTTGTAGAGCGCCGCGAAATCCGCGGTCTTCCGGGCGTGCGTGATCCCGCCCCCATGAACGATCGTCATACGCAGGTAGTCAATCCACTGGTGCCGGATCAGCTCGTGCGCGTCCCACACCGAGTTAAATACCTCGCCTGTGGCGATCGGAGTGGTGGTGTGTTGCCGGATGAGCGCATAGCTCTCCTGTAACTCGGCCGGGCACGGGTCTTCCATCCAGAAAAGATGGCAGGGCTCCAGCTCCTTGCCGAGCCGCGCTGCTTCAATCGGGGTCAGGCGATGATGCACATCGTGCAGCAGGTGGAGATCCGGGCCAACGGCTGTGCGTATCTGCTCAAACAATCGCGGCACCGATCGGAGGTAGCGTTCCGTGGACCACAGGCTTTCGCTGGGCAGCCCCCGCTCCGCCGGCTCGTACGGCGTGCCCGCCTTGGGCACGCCGTAACTGCCCGCCACGCCGGGCACAGCTGCCTGCGCCCGCACCGCAAGATACCCCTCCCCCACGTGTCGCTGCACCGAGTCGACGGTCTCCTCAATATCGGCGCCATTCGCATGCGTGTACACCAGCACGCCTGCGCGGCTGCGTCCGCCCAGCAGGTTGTAGACCGGGGTGTGAAGCGCCTTTCCCTTGATGTCCCACAGTGCCACGTCCACGGCCGCGATAGCAGTCATCGTAACCGGCCCGCGCCGCCAGTACGCTCCCCGGTAGAGATACTGCCAGGTGTCTTCTATGTCGAAGGCCTCGCGGCCGATAAGGCATGGGATCACGTGCTCTGCCAGGTAGCTGGCGACAGCCAGCTCGCGTCCATTGAGCGTGGCATCTCCCAGCCCGTAGATACCCTCGTCGGCGTCGATCCTGAGGGTGACAAAGTTTCGGTCTGGCGAGCAGACAATCAATCGTGCAGCAACTATCTTCATGGCGGCGGGCGGCCGGGTCCTTTTAATCGAAGCGGGCAGGGTCAGTGATCCGAGTGACTCAGCTCCAGGTTGGTGATGCGGGGCGCGAGCAACTGAAAGATACCCAGACCCAGCAGGTAGGCACAGGCTGCAAACAGGAAGACAGGCCCTGCATGCAGCGCGAAATAGTGAGATACGAACCAGGTGAACAGCGCACCTGTCGCCGATCCGAACGCGCCCCCGATGCCAACTACCGTCGAAACAGAGGAAGCCGGAAACATGTCTGTCGGCGTTGCAAACAGGTTTGCCGACCAGCCCTGGTGCGCCGCGGCCGCCAGCGCGAACAATGCGATGGCGGGCCATGCATTGTGGGGGAACAAGACCCCCATGCGCGGGACGAACGTGATCGGCAGAACACAGACGGCCATCGTCAGCATGGCCTTCTTGCGCCCTGCGTTGATGCTGCTGCCGCGCTTCATCCACATACCAGACAGGGAGCCGCCCAGCACTGACCCGACCGACGAGACCGCGTAAACAGCCACAAGCGGCCAGTAGGCATGGCGTCCACTCAGGCCGTAGTTATCGTTC
>CAXTEW010000373.1:0-2356 GCA_964243175.1 uncultured Acidobacteriaceae bacterium | reverse complement strand
GCAGGTCATTGGTGATGACCCACACATCATCAGACGAACTGAGCGGGGCGAGGCGGTCCACGGTGCGCTGGATCATGGTGCGCTCGCCATCCAAGGCCAGCACCTGCTTGGCGCGGGCCTTGCGGCTGCGTGGCCAGAATCGTGTGCCGCTGCCACCGGCGAGAATGATCGGGCGAAACTCCTCTGTTCCTGCCATGCGCCTGCTCTCCCTGAGTACTGCAGTGTCGTTATTGCCTGTGGCCTTCTCTATCGGCCCTTGCGGCTCTTTTCTTCAGTTACCACCGCGCGCATCGTCCGACGACAAGCCGCGATCAAGCGACAATGGTCGCGGCGCGCGCCGGGCTGCCACCCTGCGGCACGATGCGCATCACCTCTGCTTCGCCGCGCGCCTCCCACTTTCCGGTATGCGCAGGGATGACCGCCAGCTCGCACCGATCGAGCGTGAATGGCTCGAATTCCCCTTCGACGCGCAGCGTACCCGCGGCAACGAAAAGCAGCTGCGGCACCTCGTCCGCGGCGCCGGCAGCAGACAGCGCGGCTCCATCGCCAGCCCAGCGCTCCACGCGGAAGTACTGCTCATCAACAATCACCGTCTCTCCACGCGTACCCGCCTTCGGCTCGATCTTCCCTGCCCCGGTCGCGACCCGCATCGCCTCCAGCGACGAATCCACATGCAGCTCGCGCGGGCGTCCGTAATCGTATAGCCGGTAGGTGGTGTCCGAGGTCTGCTGCGTTTCGAGGATCACCGACCCAGGCCAGATGGCGTGCACCGTGCCCGCGTCGACGTAGACCATATCGCCGGCATGCAGCGGCAGCCAGCCCAGCAGGTCTTCGAGCGTCTTGTTCTCGATCGCGGCGCGCACTGCTTCATGCGTCACACCCGGCTTCCATCCCAGCGCTACTTTCGCGTCCGGCTTCGCTTCGAGCGCATACCAGCACTCGGTTTTGCCCCGGGGCTCGCCTTTCTGCTGGGCGAGCGCGTCATCCGGGTGCACCTGCACGCTCAACTTCTCGCGCGGGAACAGTACTTTGATCAGCAGCGGATACTCGCCCTCGTCCGCAAATGCCTGCCCGAGAATGGTCTGTGCATGCTCCTTCACGATGGCGGCGAAATTCTGGCCAGAGAGCGGCCCGGAGGCGACCGTACACCTGGCTCCCGTCAACCACACTTCCCCGATCGGTTCGCCGGGCGCAGCCTTGTGGTCAAACCAGGGCGCCAAATCGTCGAAGCCCCATATTCTTGTCTGGAAGTACGGCGCGAGCTTGAACGGGGGGAGCTGCTCGGCCTGCTGCGGGTCATGCTTCTGTTCCATGCACCCCAGTATGCCCCATCCGTGCACACTCTTTGTACGTCCACCGCCAGCAGCCACGCCGCCGGTAACCAGGGAACGTGCCCAGGGGTGCAGGCTACGATAGAGCCATGGCACGTTATCTCGTCACCGGCTGTGCGGGCTTCATCGGCTCCTGGATCGCCGACACGCTTCTTCGCGAGGGTGAGTCCGTCCGCGGGCTCGACAATTTCGAGACCGGCCGCGCTGAGAATTTGCGCGAAGTCGAGGCCGCGGTGACTTCCACGCACGGCTCCCACTTCACCTTCGTCCAGGCCGACCTGCGCGACGCGGAAGCAGTCGTACGTGCCTGCGAAGGCGTCGAGGTGATCTTTCACCAGGGCGCGCTGCCTTCGGTTCCGCGATCGATCCGCGATCCTCGTACCTCGCACACAGCCAACATCGATGGCACCTTCAACCTGCTCGAAGGCGCGCGCGCAGCCGGGGTCCGGCGCGTGGTCTACGCCGCTTCCTCGTCGGCCTACGGCAACCAGCCCGGCTTTCCGCGGGTGGAAACCATGGTGCCCATGCCGATTGCTCCCTACCCCGTGCAAAAGCTGACCGGCGAGCTCTACATGCGCTCTTTCTGGCAGGTATACGGGCTCGAAACAGTGGCCCTGCGCTACTTCAATATCTTTGGGCCCCGCCAGGTGCCGGACTCGCCCTACTCCGGCGTGATGGCGCGCTGGGCGCTGCAGATGATGCGCGGCGAGCGCCCGACCATCTTTGGCGATGGCGAGCAGGGTCGCGATTTTACGTACGTCGCCAATGCCGTCTCTGCCAACCTGCTGGCTGCCGCTGCTCCTCAAGAACACGTCGCCGGGCGTGTCTTCAATGTGGCCTGCGGGCAGCGCCACACACTGAACGAGACCTACCAGTTGCTGTGCGAGCTGCTCGACTTCCACGAGCCACCGGTGTACACCGCCGTGCGGGCCGGCGACGTACAGAACTCACTGGCGGACATCTCCTCCGCCCGCGAGGCCTTTGGCTACAAGCCGGTGATCAGCTTCGAAGAGGGCCTGCGAGAA
>CAXTEW010000372.1:0-2369 GCA_964243175.1 uncultured Acidobacteriaceae bacterium | reverse complement strand
TATATTTCCGCTTCAGGTAGTTCATGATGGACTCGTCCATCTGGTTGCCGGCCATCCGCACGGAACGCGAATAGACGATGCCCGAGAGCGAGATCACGGCAATATCTGTTGTGCCGCCGCCGATATCGACGACCATGTTGCCCTGTGGCTCGGTGATCGGCAGACCGGCGCCGATCGCGGCGACCATCGCCTGCTCCACCAGGAAAACCTCGCTGGCCTTGGCACGGTAAGCCGAATCCTCGACCGCGCGCTTTTCTACCTGCGTTATCTCGGACGGCACGCCGATCACGATGCGGGGGTGCACCATCATCTTGCGGTTATGTGCCTTCTGGATGAAGTAGTTCAGCATCTTCTCAGTGATTTTGAAGTCGGCGATCACGCCGTCCTTCATCGGACGTATGGCAACGATGTTGCCCGGAGTGCGGCCAAGCATCTCCTTGGCTTCCTTGCCGACAGCTTCCACTTCGCCAGTGTTCTTGTTGATGGCGACAATCGAGGGTTCGTTGACAACAATGCCCTTGCCCCGGGCATAGACCAGGGTGTTGGCCGTGCCGAGATCAATAGCAAGGTCACTTGAAAAGATGCTGAACAGCGAGCGCACACCGTGCGAACGCGAGGAGCGCGAGTGGAAACCGTTAGCTGGCATGGAGCAGGTAAGTTTTCCCCAGAAGTCACCCTGATTGTAACGCCTGTCGCCAACGCGATTGTTACCGGCGTTCTCCCTGGCAACCTATGGTCACTCCATTGCTACTAGTCCCACTGCGCCTGCTGCTTCCCGCGCAGGCTGTTACTTCGGAGATCGCTGTAGTTGCTTCTGCGGCCTGGCAGCGTGCTGCCCCGGACTATCGTGGGGGATGCGGGTGGATGTACGGAGGCGCACCATGCAGACTGCAAAGAAAACACCAGAGCGGAGACTCGGGACGACCTTGAATGTTGTGAACCAGACCAATGCTGGCCAGGCTGGATGCGGCGCCTGCCGAATGGACGGGGACGACCCGTTTCCTTTCACCATGGCCTTTCAACCGATCGTGCAGGCTTCGGGCGTTTTCGCCTACGAAGCCCTGGTGCGTGGTCCGGCGGGCGAGTCGGCCGGCAGCGTCCTGGCCCAGGTCGATGCGTCGAACATGTACGCGTTTGACCAGGCGTGCCGCGTCAAGGCGATAGAAATGGCTTCCGCTCTGCACCTCGACGCGCAGCAGAAGGTCTCGATCAACTTCATTCCCGGCGCGGTGTACCGCCCCGAGAACTGTATCCGAAAGACGCTTGAAACGGCGCAACGCGTGGGTATGCCGCTGAAGAACATCATCTTCGAGGTCACGGAAGGCGAGCGCGTCAGCGATCGCGCTCACCTGCTCAACATCTTCCACGAGTACCGCAAGCATGGGCTGCGGACCGCCATCGATGATTTCGGCGCAGGGTACGCGGGCCTCGACCTGCTGTCCGAGTTCCAGCCCGACATCCTGAAACTGGACATGGGTCTGATTCGCGACATCGACACCCGCGCTCCCAGCCGGGCGATCGTGCGCGCCGTTGTGTCACTCTGCCAGGAGCTGGGCATCCAGGTCATCGCGGAAGGCATTGAAACAGAAGCGGAGTTGGCCGTGCTGCAGGACCTGGGTATTGAGCTGTTCCAGGGGTACCTTTTTGCACGGCCGCAGGTCGGGCTGCTGGCGAAGCCCTACTGGCCGGGCGGCAGCAGGGCCGGGTCCGTCGAGCAGCTGTCAGACCCTCGCAAACACGAGGCGGGGCTCATCTCCACGCTATGATGGCTGCATGATCATTGGTGTTCCGAAGGAAGTGAAGGATCACGAAACACGCGTCGCGCTCACCCCGGCCGGCGTAAAGGAATTGAAAGCCGCGGGCCACGTCGTGCTGGTACAACAGCATGCGGGAGAGCTTTCCGCCTTTGCTGACGAGGAATACCAGGCAGCCGGTGCCGAGATTGTAGGCAACGGCGGGGATGTGTGGGCCCATGCCGAGATGGTGGTCAAGGTCAAGGAGCCTACCGAGAAGGAGTATGTCCATTTCCGGCCGGGCCTTACGCTGTTCACTTACCTGCACCTCGCCCCCCTGCCTGAACTGACTCGACAGCTGGTCGACCGGCAGGTAACAGGCATTGCGTATGAGACCGTAACGGACGCCACCGGATCCCTCCCACTGCTCACCCCGATGTCTGAGGTGGCGGGACGCATCAGCGTGCAGGTTGGCGCCGCGTACCTGGAAAAGGGTAAAGGCGGCCGCGGATTGCTGCTGGGCGGCGTCCCTGGCGTGCCCCCGGCAGACGTCTGTATCCTGGGCGGCGGCATCGTCGGTACCAATGCAGCCAAGATCGCGCTGGGCATGGGCGCCAGGGTCACGATCGTCGACCG
>CAXTEW010000371.1:0-2383 GCA_964243175.1 uncultured Acidobacteriaceae bacterium | reverse complement strand
GCCATGTACCGCGTGCTGTTCGGGCTGGGCATCCGCTTTGTGGGCGAGCGTACGGCAGAGCTGCTGGCAGAGGAGTTCGGCTCCATAGACGCGCTGATGGCAGCGACAGCGGAGGAACTGGAAAGGGTCAACGAAGTGGGGCCGCGTGTTTCCGTCAGTATTCGCGAGTTTTTCGATGAGGAATCGAACCGTAGACTGATCGAGCAGCTGCAGGCCGCAGGCCTCCAGTTCACGGCGAAAAAGCGGGAGCGGACCACCGAGCTGGCAGGCCTTACCTTTGTGCTGACTGGCACGCTGCCCACGCTGACCCGCGAAGAGGCGAAGGAGCGGATCGAGAGCGCCGGCGGCAAGGTCTCAGGAGCCGTGAGCAAGAAAACGAGTTACGTCGTCGCGGGCGAAGAGGCCGGATCGAAGCTTGAGAAGGCACAGGAACTGGGCCTGCAGGTGCTGGACGAGGCCGGGCTGCTGCGGCTGCTTGCCGGGGAGCAAAGCTAGACCGCCTGCGCGGCTGGCGGCAACTCGCGTGGCATTCTACTTTCGAGGCGGGATCACCATATGGGCGTTACGGAAGACCTGCAGCAGATTGCCACACAGGAACGGGAGCTGCGATTTCACCGCTTTGATGAGGATGCGGCCTGGCAGCTGGGCTGCTGGCTGCGCGACCAGGCGGCTGTGCGCTCGCTGGGCATAGTCATAGATATCCGCCGCTTTGGCCAGCCGCTCTTCTACGCCGCCCTACCCGGCACCACGCCGGACAACCCGGACTGGGTACGCCGCAAGATCAACACGGTCGAGCGATTTCATCGCTCATCCTATGCGATCGGGCTGGAGTTGAAGGCGAAGAACTCTGACCTGACCGAGAAGTACGCGCTGCCCGCGCGCGACTACGCCTCGCACGGTGGCAGCTTCCCGCTGGCGGTCCATGGCGCTGGAGTGATCGGCACCGTCACAGTATCCGGTTTGCCGCAGCGCGAAGATCACGAGCTGGTCGTCGAGTCCCTATGCGCGGCCCTGGGCAAGCCCTACCCCGAGTTCGCCCTTACCCGCGAACTATAGCCCCGGAACGCAAAACGCCATGGAAATGGCCGCCAGCCGCGCAGGCGGTTTGTCCCCTGCGCTTACGGCCGCGGCGCAAAATACCCGGTACGCGAGCGGACCTGGTACTTGCGGTCAAGCGCGAACAGGTAGATCGTGCGGAAGGCCCCATTCGCCGAAAAATCAGCCGGCTTGTAGCTCAGCGCGTACTGCGTGCGCAGCTCCTGCTGAATGAGCTGAAAGCTGTTCGGCATGTCCTCCACGCGGTTGGGATAAAAGGCACGTCCCCCGGTCGCATCGGCGATCTTCTGCAGGGTGTCGTCCCCGCGATCGCGGCTGGGGCTGGTGTTGGTGCTGATTGCGTAGACCGTGGTTTCTGCCCGCTGGCACTCCTTGATCGCATCCTCAACATAGGCGTGGCTCTGGTTGTCATCGCCGTCGGAGATGACGACGATCGCTTTCCGGGCCGGCTCATGGTGCTCGGTTGCGTCGAGCATTTTGTCGTGGCAGCCCGTATACAGCGCATCAAAGAGGGCCGTACCGCCGCCTGAGTGCAGGCCCTCAATCCCGGTGGTGAGCAGGTCCAGGCTCGATGTCCAGTCCTGCTTGAAGTCCGGTGTCAGGTCGAATCCTTCGACAAAGGCCTTGTCGCTCCGGGGACGCAGAATCTGCAGCAAAAACTCGGTCGCCGCCTGCTGCTCAAAAGCAAAGCGCTGGCGGATCGAGGTGCTGGTATCGATGACCATGCCGACCCGGAGCGGCAGGTTGGTGTCCTGCTCGAAGCGGTATACCTGCGCAGGCGCTTTGCCATCGTCGAGCAGGGCAAAATCGCTTTGCTTCAGATTGTCGATGAAGTGGCCATGCCGATCGGTCACGGCGAAGGTCAGGTACACCTCGTTGACCCGGGTCGTGATGGTGAAATCAGGCGGCGCGGCCTGGGACGGCGGGCTGCCTGCCGCGGGAGCGGCGGGCGTGCTGGCCTGGGGCGCCGCGGTGGTGGCCGCAGGAGTCGCCGGCGTTTGTGCCCGGCAAACCGGCGCGGCAGCTAGCAGGATGGGTAAAACAAGCGAGGCAAAGGACGTCAGAAGCTTCATTGGCGTGCTGCCATTCTACATTTGGGTGCCGGGTGGTTTATCCGGCAGGTGCCGGATGCGGGACCTCCGCCGGAGCCTCGGCTGGTTCCATCCCTCGCGACTCAGGTAGCGCGGCGAGGACGGCGCACAGCAGGACGGCAGTTCTCCGCGCTGTCCTCTTCATCCTGATCGGGCTCCGCCTGCATATTGAGCGAAGGCGCAGCCTCCTCATCCGCTGCCGGCACCTGTTCGAGCGCAGCCACAAACCCGGTCAA
>CAXTEW010000370.1:0-2388 GCA_964243175.1 uncultured Acidobacteriaceae bacterium | reverse complement strand
CTGCTGGTAGTCGAGCCAGTCCTGATCGTAGGTCTTTGTACAGGTATCGATAATCCACTGTTGAAAGCGTAGATTGCTCTTGGCCAGATAGTCAGGAAGGGGATCTCCCTCGGGTGTCCGCGAATGCCTGGCAAGGTGGGGAATGCTGGCGATAATACCGCTGCGCCATTGATGCACAATCGCTTCGGTCTGGTCCGCCAGCACCTCTCCCGCGAGACGGAGAGCTTGCCAGTCCTGTTCGGTAAAGCCGGCGCTTACCTTGAGGCGCTCCAGGTCGGCCAATGAGACATGCGAAGGTACAAGCTCCGCTGCTCCGTATGAATAGCCAGGAATGTTCTCGCCCTGATTTGGCAAATTGATCTCCTACACCTCCGCCACTCGGTAGGAACAATCTATACCAGGAAATTCAGCCCATCCGCCTGCGTCTGCGTTTCTTCTCTTCTCGGAACTTCGGAAACGCAATTACAGTCGAATACGGATATTTGTCAGTTGCAAATACCTCGTCTGCCCTGATGGCTAAAGAAAAGTCGGCTTATAGTCAGCAAAAGGCGGGCAGCTAGTGTCGTTCACACGAAAACAGCGTTTTCCGCCAACTTACAAGCAATTACACCCGCGCAAGCCGAATGAACTCCCGCACCCGCCCCGCGTCCTTTTTCCCCGGCGAAGCCTCCACCCCACTCACCACGTCTACACCCCACGGGCGCAGCGTCGCAATCGCTTCGGCAACGTTTTCCGGCGAGAGGCCCCCGGCGGCGATCAGCCGTAGATGCGGCGCGGTCTTGAGAAAGCTGCCGCTCGCCGCAACCCAGTCAAAAGTTTTGCCCGTGCCACCGACAGCGGTCGTGGTGCGCGAGTCGATCAGCACCGCATCGACCGCGTGATCGGCGCGTAGTTCGGAGAGTTGCGCCTCGAAGGCCGCCTGCCCTGCGCCTTCCGACGGAAAATGCAGCACGCGCAGAATGCCCAGGCGCGGGTGCCCGGGCATCGCGGCAAAGTGCTCGCGCAGGCGCAGCGCCAGGCCTGGATCTTGACTGCTATGGATCTGCACACCGGTCAACCCGGTTTCTTCTACGGTCGCGACGATCTCGTCAAAGCCGGCATCGACGAAAACGCCGTACTTCTCGACATTGCGGGGCAGCCCCGCAATGATCGACGCCGCCTGCGCGGGTGTCGCCTGGCGCGGGCTTTTTGCAAAGATGAAGCCCAGCGCATCCGCCCCGGCATCCACCGCAAGCTGCGCGTCCGCCAGGGTCGTGTTCCCGCAGATTTTGACCCACATGGGCTAAGCCTCGACCGGCTTTGCAGGCGCAACCAGCGCACGCAGTGCTGCGCCTGGATCGGGCTGCCGCATCAGCGACTCGCCGATAAGAAACGCGTGGAAGCCCGCGCCGCGCAGCAGCTCAAGGTCGGCAGCAGTATGGATACCACTCTCGGCCACGTGCACTGCGCCCGCCGGCAGCGAGGCCGCAAGCTCAAGCGAGGTCTCAAGCCGCACGTGAAAGCTTGTAAGGTCGCGGTTGTTGACGCCGTACGCATCGCAGCCCAGCCCGCGCACCCGCTCAAGCTCAGCCGCCGTGTGTACCTCGCACAACACGTCGAGCTGATTCATGTGCGCGATCTCGGTAAACTCGGCCAGCTCCGTATCGGTGAGCGCGGCGGCTATCAGCAGGATCGCGTCGGCTGCATACGCCCGTGCCTCCACGATCTGGTAGGCGTCGACGATGAAATCCTTGCGCAGGCAAGGCAGCCCGCTGATGGCGGAAGCCGTCTCAAGGTAGCCGAGATGACCCTCAAAGAACGGCGCATCGGTCAGCACGGAAAGCGCAGTCGCCCCGCCACTGCGCAGCGAGCCCGCGAGAAAGGGCACGTCGAACTCCGCGCGGATCAGGCCCTTCGAAGGCGATGCTTTTTTAATCTCGGCGATAATCGCCGGTCCGTGGGCAGCGGCGGCGCGGAGCGCTTGGGCAAAGCCGCGGGGACGGTGCTTCGCGGCGCGCTCCTCAAGCTCGGCCAGGGGCACGTGAAACTTGCTGGCAGCAACGGTGAGCCGGGTCTGTTCGAGAATGCGTTCGAGAACCATCATGTCGACTTCCAGTATATCGGGCTGCTTTCGCTCGGCGGGTTGCGAGCGGGAGGAGGGGCTGGGCCCCCGGGGCGCACACGACTCAGCGGTCGCGCCCTGACCTGCCCCAACCCTCGGCCTGCAGCGATTCATTTACCATTCCGGCAGCCATGCTTTCCCTCCCCAGCATCTGCCCGCCCCGCCCAGCCCGCAGCTCCAGCGCCAGGATTCACACAGCGGCGTGGCTGCTCGTCGCCTGCTGCCTCTTCGCCTCTACAAGAGCGCATGCGCAGGCCGGCCAGCCCAACGCACCCTCGGCACCCGTA
>CAXTEW010000369.1:0-2388 GCA_964243175.1 uncultured Acidobacteriaceae bacterium | reverse complement strand
CGCTTCCTGAACAAGCGCGTGGACATGGACCAGCACGAGCACCGTTTCCAGCCCTGGGCGAACAACCATCCGGATGAGGCCTGAACTGCGCGCCTCGTACCATCGAGTTTCCCCAGGGGCCTGCAGGCCACGATCGGCCCGAGCCGCACTTAGCCCCTGCGAGTACGCGATCCTCCGCCGGCGCGAACGCGCGACAGCGCTGACCATCGGCAAGCCTGCACCGAGCCGTGGCTATCCTGCGCGATGGTATCTCAAGCGGCTGCACCTCCCTGCCGGCTACCTCGGCACGGCTGCGCCCCCGGAGGCGCCGCATTCACCTGGTCCTCCGACCCGCCGACGAAAAATAATCCTCGGTACGCGCCGCCATGCTATGCTGCGGCCAATCCGCAGGTCTCGTTACCAACGGCACTGAAGAAGCAGCCGCTTCCACGATCCGGAGCTCGAGTGCTGCCCAGGCGTGATCGCGGAGCATGAAAGCCACAAGCAGCAGCTCGAATCGCTATCGAGTCGCACCCAGGAGCATGTCCATGCGCTGTGCCATACCGCTTCTCGCCGCCACCCTCGCGTCGGTGTGTCTGCCGTCGATCGCGCAAAGCAGACATGCATCTGCTGCCTCCTCTAATGCTTCTTCCACGCCGGCAGCGGCGGCGAAAATGACCAATGCTGATGTCATTGCACTCGCGTCTGCCGGGCTGGGCGACGATATCATCGTGACCAAGATCCACGCCGCGCCGGCGACGAGCTTCGATACATCGGTGGAAGGACTAAAGGCGTTGAAGTCTGCCGGCGTATCGTCGACTGTCATTCGCGTGATGATTGACCCTTCCGCGCCACTCGCGGCACCGGCCAGCGCTGTGACTGCCGCGGCGTCGGTTGCAGATCCTGATAGCCCTGAGTCGCCTCATTCGCCCGGGATCTACATCCAGGCTCCCGGCAAGGATGGCCAGCTTCACCTGGTGAAGTTAGACCACATCACCTCCAAAGGAACCAAGAGCAGCGGTATGTGGCTTTCCGGCGCGACCTACGGCATTGCGAAGGCGCATACCAAGGCTTCGATCGATGGCGCCGCAGCGACCGTGCATACGCAGGACACGAACCCGCTTTTCTACGCGTATATCCCCGAGGACAACACGACCTTTGGCGGCAGCACGCTTACCGTCAAAGACTTCACTCTTATCAAGTTCGAGCCGAAAACAGAAACCCGCGAAGTTAATACCGCGACCATCAGCCCGTGGGGTTACTCGACTGGCACCGACCAGAAAGCAAAGCAGGGCTTTGCCACGGACACGGTAAAGCCCGGCATCTACAAGTTATCGCTGATCCAGCCGTTACCGCCGGGGCAGTATGCGTTCCAGGCGCAGAACTACGGCGCCTTTTATGACTTCGGCATAACAGCCTCGGAGTAAGTGCTCTCTCCCTGACTGATCTTTTCGCAGGCACGATTGCCCGGGTCTCGGCAAGTGTCCACGCGCAAACCCTGCGCAACGAAAAGGTTGCGCGCAACCACTGCGCACCCGCCGTGTTTTGTAAGGCAGATGCACAGAGGTGGTTTATGCGAATCACACAAGCAGCAAAGTGGATCACCGGTGCGGCACTCGCGGCCGCACTCCTCGTAGCCGCACCCAAACAGGCCCAGGCACAGATCGGCTTCCAGGTTGGAGTGGGCACCTACGGCGCGCCAGGGTACGCCGCATACGGCACCGGCTACGGGCCGCGTGCGTACTGGCACCGCGATCGCTGGATCGAACAGCAGCGCGCCTATGACTGGCAGGCACGGCGGGCAGCCGAGTGGCGCCACGGGCAGTGGGAGCAGGCGCACGATGAGCATCGGTTTGGGTACCGCGGCTGGGGTGGCGGCGCCCGCTACGACGACCGTCGCTACTAACGCAATCCGAGCCAATCCACATGGCCCACGCCTCTCCACAGGGCGTGGGCTTTTGCCTTCTGCGGGAGCACCACTCACCCTGCCGGCGCATCCAACACCCGGAGCACCAGGAAAGGCAATCGATTCCCATGGCAGATAACGTAGAGCACGGTCCCAGCAACGAGCACGAGATCAATCCAAAGGTGGCATCCGACATCCATTACTGGGCAAAGGAATTCGGTGTCACCGGTGAAGCCCTCCACGAGGCGATTCGCGTGCACGGCACCCACGTCACCAAGGTACGGGCTGCACTTGCGGGCGGACACATGGACGCCCAGCACCAGAAGCAAGGCCGCTAGGCCCTGCGCGGCCCGCCCGCCATGGACTGGCGGCGCGGGCCGCAGTCCAGTACCACGTATTCCTGCTTGCACTGAACCACTCCTGTGTTGACGTGATACACAACCACTCACCCGCCTGGCAGGTGTACGCCGGCGCGCCTGTACACTACACGAGCTTTGCGGGCG
>CAXTEW010000368.1:0-2396 GCA_964243175.1 uncultured Acidobacteriaceae bacterium | reverse complement strand
AGAAAGACGCCAACGACGACACATTCACAGGCGCTGGCGAGTTGCATGTTGCCGTTATCCCGCACACCTACGAAGCGACCAACCTGCACACGCTCGCGCCTGGCGCACCGGTCAACCTGGAGGCCGACGTGCTGATGAAGCTTGCCATTCAGAACGGCCTGGTCGTCGCGGCGAAGGTGCCTGCCAGCGGGAAGGAAGACAAGTGGACCCGCATCGCCGAGCAGGACACCCGCGGCGATCACGCATGGGAAGTCACGCTGCCGTACCTGATCGCGAACGGCTACTAGCGCGTACCTCGCAGGGCAAGGCGTATGCTCGTCGCACCCTGCCGCGGAGAGCGCGCGGGTGCTCGCGCCAGGAGGGCACCGTCATGCCAAGAAAATACAACACTATCCTTGAAACGATCGGCAACACGCCGGTCGTCCGTATCCACAAGCTCGCGCCAACGCACATCAACCTTTACGTCAAGGTCGAGGCGTTCAACCCCCTGGGCTCGGTCAAGGATCGGCTGGCGCTTGGGGTGATTGAGGATGCCGAACGGTCTGGCCGGTTGCAGCCGGGGCAGACCGTCGTTGAAGCGAGCAGCGGCAATACCGGCATCGGCCTGGCGATGGTGTGCGCGCAGAAAGGCTACCCGCTGGTCATCGTCATGGCCGATACCTTCAGCGTGGAGCGGCGCAAGCTGATGCGCTTTCTCGGCGCAAAGGTAGTGTTGACGCCTGGCGCGGCACGCGGCATGGGCATGGTGGCCAAGGCGCGGGAGCTGGCAGCGGAGCATGGCTGGTTCCTGACCCTCCAGTTTGAAAACGAAGCGAACGCAGAGATCCATGTGCGGACGACCGCGCGGGAGATCGTGGATGATTTCGCCGGCGAACGGCTGGACTACTGGGTGACAGGTTTCGGCACCGGCGGCACGCTCAAGGGTGTCGCGCAGGTGCTGGCCAGCGAGCGGCCGGAAACAAAGATCGTGGTCTGCGAGCCGGATGACGCGCCCATGCTGGCCAGCGGGCTGCCGCAGGAGCGTAACCCGGATGGCTCCGCCGCGAAGGGCCACCCGGCCTGGCACCCGCACCCGCAGCAGGGCTGGAGTCCTGATTTCATCTCAAAGCTGGCCGGGGACGCGGTTGCGTCGGGCAGGATCAGCCAGGTGCTGCGTATCCCCAACGCAGACGCGATACGCTGCAGTCGCGAGCTGGCGCGGAAGGAAGGCATCTTCGTCGGCATCACCTCGGGCGCAACCTTTGCCGCGGCGCTGCAGGTGTGCGCCGAGGCAGAAGCCGGGTCGACGATCTTGTGCATGCTTCCGGATACGGGCGAGAGGTACCTCAGCACGCCGTTGTTCGCGCATGTCTCGGTCGATATGGATGAAGAGGAGCTCGAGATCTCGCAGTCCACGCCGAGTGGGCAGTTGCAGGTTGTGAGCGTCTGACCGCCTTCTCACGTGAACACGCCAGCCGCGAGTAAAGATGGGAGCAAGAGAGGTAGCTTGGGGTTCACCAAACTTACGGCTGCGATCGCTGTTGTTATAGCGATACCGCTCATCCTGGCGGCGTTTGCTCTCTATTTAGGCAACAAGAATGCTGTGGGCGGCGTAGATATACAGCTGGAACGTCTTGAGATCCGTGGCCTGAAGTTCCTGCTCGCGCAGACAATGCTTCCGTTCCTTCAGCTGTTAGCGGTATGTCGAAGCATCACCTACATACCAGGCAGGTTCGTCAGCATCTTGATACTGCTCGGCATCACCGTGGTGCCCTGCCTCGCTATGGCCCTCTCCGTAAGTGCCATCTCGCTGCTTGCACGAAATGGAAGAAGAATGGCAGGGTCGCTCTGCCGCTTCTTAGTATCCTGGATCTTCTCTTCTCTGCACTGCTTCTGCTCTGTAACTTCGCTACTGCTTAGACAGCACGGCTTAGTCCGCGACGCCCAACTCCTCTGCAAGTCTCCACCGCCGCTAGCGCGGTATAGGCCAGAAGTGACCGCCGGGTCCGCGCAGCGGCCACTCGCATTCATCACTTACTGCGGGGTAATGATGCCGCCGACAGGCATCCTTGCCGGCAGCGATTTCTCATCCTCCGGCCGCCGCAGACCCATCGCTTCCGCGGTCAGATCGGTGTACTTCAAACCAGCGCCCGTGTTGAACAGCACCACCCGATCGCTCCGCTTCAGAAACCCGGTCTCGATCAGGTGATCGTAGGCCGCGGTTGCCGCCGCGCCCTCGGGCGACAGCAGCAGGCCCTCGTGCTTCGCCCAGTCGAGCAGTGACTGGAGGATCACTTCATCCGGGAAGTCGAGGACCAGGCCGCCCGACGCCTCCACGATCTCAAGAATGATGTAGTCGCCGTAAGGCTTTGGCACGCGCAGGCCGCTGGCAAAGGTGGCGGCGCCCTGCCACATGG
>CAXTEW010000367.1:0-2410 GCA_964243175.1 uncultured Acidobacteriaceae bacterium | reverse complement strand
GTTCCGGATAATCATGGTTCGGCCCGCTGTAGGGCAGGCTTACGGCAGCCAGGGGCGCGGGAGCCGTGCATATACCCAGCTGCGCACAGCCACGCTGCATCAGCTGTGCTGGCGCGTTCAAGGGCAGCGGCGGCAGAGGATACCGGCGGCGCCCCGGCTCCCAGGGATACTTCTCCGGACCGGAAACCCCGATGAACGTTTCTACCTGCTCGTAATACGGAACAAGGTCTTCGTACCGGAGCGGCCAGTCGACGCCCACTCCAAAATCTGTCCTGATCTTGAAATCGCGGGCATTCGGCCGCGGGACATAGGCGCCCCAGTGCAGGGTAGAGCCGCCTACGCCAGTTCCAGAGTTGTTCTTTCCAAAGGTGACCGGATTGCCGCCACCCGTCAGGCGCTCGTCCAGCCAGTAGAGATAGTTCTGGGCGCGCTCGTCCGATGCGAACTGCTCCGGAATCAGGAAGGAGCCTGCCTCGATGGCGACAACCTGCAGCCCGGCCTGGGCCAGGCGGGCCAGGATAGGGCTACCGCCGGCTCCGGTACCGATCACAACTGCGTCGACCACTTCGTTAAGCGGGTAGCGACGCATGGGCTGGTTTGGGGTGCGCGGCAGGGTGCCAGTGGTGCTTCGTGCTCTGCGGAATGAGTCTGTGCTTTCGTGGGCGGCGCCGGTACTGGTAGAAGCCTGCGATTCACCGGCGTTTGGATCTCTGGTCTCGATCATCGGGCCTTGCGCTTGCCTTTCAACTCCCAGCTTTCGGTGTTGTTGAGTCCAACCCCGCCGCCGCTGTGGGCAGGCCAGCCCGCAGGTTCATCGGCAAAGCCATCGAAGCCCATCGCGTCCATGGTGGAAGGGTGCGAGACATAGAGCTCGGTCGCGTCGGCGAGGATCTCCTCGAACCAACGGCTGGCGTCCAGGCCTTCCCACTTTTCCTCGCCGTTCTGCACCCGGTGCAGCAGCGCATCGGCACGATCCTCGGTCAGCTCCACGAAGTGCCGCCGGTTGCGATGCTGGGCACTCTCGTCAAGACGCGCCAGGCCAAGCGAAAGCGCCTGGGCGTCGGGCGGCAGCGAGGCGTAGCGCCAGCCATTGCCGTGCCCGGCAGCGCGCTGCTGCTCCAGGCGCGCGGCCAAGGAGAGTTCATTGGCCCCGGGGGCACCATTCTCGTCATCTGGCAGCATGTGGCCCAGTACGCGCTCCAGGATCCGGAATGCCTCGGGCGTGATGCACTTCGGCTTGTAGTCAGCCGGCGGCCCGGCGAGCCGCTGTTCCAGCACGCGGCGGGTAGGCCCGGACACGCGGGGGGACTTGATGATTTCCAGCAGAGGGGCGCTGAGTGCACGTGTTTGCGTCGGAGTTTGCGGCATAGTCCTCTTCCGCCCTGTGCGGGTAACCCAGGGCCAGACAGCAGAAATTGCATGTTGAAACTGCGGCTTCACTGCTCTGACGCGGGAAGCACCCCGAAGGGTGCGGATTTTGCGTTGGTGAGATCGAAGAAAAACGGGAAGAAGTCCGCGGAAGCAGGCGAATAATGCCAACCTCGGTTACGAAAGGAGCAGGCGCCGACCCGCGATCCGGTACTTGCCAGTGAGCACTAAGGCAACAGCCTGTGGATAGAGCAGGTGTTCCTGAACGAGGATCCGCGCAGCGAGGCTGTGTTCGTCGTCCCCGGGCAGCACGGGCACGGCAGCCTGCTGCACGATCACCCCGTGGTCAAGCTCCTCGTCAACAAAGTGCACGGTACATCCTGCTACCTGGACGCCGTATGCGAGCGCCTGTGCCTGTGCATCGAGCCCGGGAAAGGCTGGCAACAGCGATGGGTGGATATTGAGAATGCGCTGCGGGTACGCGCGGATGAACTCGGGCGACAGCAGGCGCATGTACCCTGCCAGGCAGACCAGCGTGCAGCCGTGGGCGCGCAGATGCTGCAGCAGCTCGGCATCCTGCTCGGCCCGCGAACGCCCACCCGCCGGCACGGCGACTGCCGCGAAACCACGGTCGCGTGCAGCAGCAAGGCCTGGAGCCGCTTCCCTGTTCGACAGGACCACAACGATCTCGGTATCGGGGATGATTCCCTGGTCGACAGCATCCGCGAGGGCCGCAAAGTTGGAGCCTCGGCCGGACAGAAGAATGCCGAGGCGATGCGATTTCCCGGCAGCGGCACCGCTCATGCGCGGGGGCTACGGCGGGCAGCTTTTCTGCCGGCTGCGGGCTGTGCCGGATACTGGCCGG
The DNA here is from genome assembly GCA_964243175.1 of uncultured Acidobacteriaceae bacterium. Classification (GTDB taxonomy): domain Bacteria; phylum Acidobacteriota; class Terriglobia; order Terriglobales; family Acidobacteriaceae; genus EB88. Next base: position 177 of record CAXTEW010000367.1, on the reverse strand, counting down.
CGTAGATGACCCTGCCGGGCTGGCCGCGCCGCGATTTCACCGCCTCGCCGATGCGGAAGCACGGCTCGCCGAGCTTCGCGAGAATACTTTCCGCCCGGCGCAGCCTGGCCGCTGGCACCACGCAGACCAGGCCGACGCCCATGTTGAAGGTGCGAAACATCTCCTCCTCGGCAACCG
>CAXTEW010000366.1:0-2412 GCA_964243175.1 uncultured Acidobacteriaceae bacterium | reverse complement strand
CCCGAACAGGCCGACAAAAGGCGAGATAGAGCCGATGGTTGCCAGCCAGGTCAGCCGGCTTTCGAGCGTGGTCAGCGACTCGCTCGAAGCCGTCTGCGCCGAGCGCTCCAGCGCCGTGATGTTGCGCGGCGGCCCCGATCCCCCGGTCTGCCGCCGATAGGTCTCGTAGACCTCGTCAAAGACAGAAACCAGCGGCGATGGCTTGAACTGTTCGCTGACCGTGGCAATCTCCTGCAGGCGCTGCGCCTTACGGAAAGCGCGCAGAAAACGGAGGCTCTGCGCACGCGCCTTGCGGAAGGTGCCCAGCTTACCCAGGATGATCGCCCAGGAGTAGAGGCTGGCTGCCAGCAACACCGCGAGGACTGCCAGCGCAATCGGCCCGGAGTTGGACAAGATCTCGAGCAGCGCCGAGCCATGAGCCCCACTGCTGACGGGCGGCGGCGCGGCGGCGCCAGGGTCTGCATCAGTCTGCAGCCAGAGTGCGGCAAGTGTCAGGAATTGTGTCATTTTTGTCTGCTATCCGCCCGCGTTCAAGTTAGCAGACCGCTCGCGGCGCGGCCAAATTACTCGCAGGGCAAGACCGCCTGCTCGGCTGGAGTCACTTCGTGACGCGTGTACTTGGCAGAGCGTGTAGCGACCAACGGGAGTCACATCCTCGTCAATTAAACAAGCACCCGCAAGTACGCGTCACGAAGTGAACTCGAGCCGAGCAGGCGGTCTTACCGCAGGCAGCCTGTGGAGGCGCACAGGCTGCTATCCTGCCGGAAGGTCATCCATGCTGCTCGAATTACGCGCCGAAAACTATGCTGTGATCGATCACGCCATCGCCACGTTTGGTCCCGGATTGAACCTCCTTACCGGGGAAACAGGCGCCGGCAAGTCGATCCTGGTGGATGCGCTGGCCTTGCTGATGGGCGAGAAGGCGTCGAGCGATATCGTGCGCCACGGGGCAGAGCGTGCGGTGGTCGCGTGTGTCTTTGAGATTTCGCCCGGCGCCGAGCAGATCCTGGAAGAGAACGGCATCGATGCGCAGGGTACCGAAATCATTCTGCGCCGCGAGATTCTGGCTACTGGCAAGGGTCGTGTCTTCGTGAACAACCAGCCGGCGACGGTCGGCGTTTTACGCCAGCTCGCCCCTGAACTGGCGCTGGTGCACGCACAAAGCGAGACCGGCGGCGACTTCGACGAGGCGCAGCAGCGTGGCCTGCTGGATCGCTATGCCGGGCTGTCGAGTGAGGCAGTCGCCGCAGCCTACCGGCAGTGGCGGGCGGTGCAGGTGCGTCTCCGCTCGCTTGAGCAGGAAGAAAAAGACAGGCTGCATGCGCTCGATCTGTGGAGCTTCCAGCAGAAGGAGATTTCCTCCAGCGCCCCGAAGGAAGAGGAAGATTCGCAGCTCGAAGGGGAGCGCCGGGTGCTGGCCAACTCGGAAAAGCTGCTGGCCGCCGCGATGAGCGCGCATGAGCTGCTGTACGAGGGATCGAACTCAGCCGAAACTGCGCTGGCCGCTGCGCTGCGCCAGGTCGAAGAGCTGGCCCGCTACGATCCGCGTTTTCATGAGCAGGTGTCGCAGCTGGTGGAAGCGCGGGCGGCGGTCGGCGATGTTTCCGCGACGGTCCGCGATTATGCGGAAACAGTGCAAAGCTCGCCCGACCGGCTGGAGGAGATCGAGGATCGCCTCGCCGCGCTCGACCGGCTCAAACGCAAGTATGGCGCCACGCTCGCGGAGGTTTTGGCGTACCGGGCCGAAGTCGAAGGGAAGATTGCCGAGATCGAGAATCGCGACGAGATCGTGAAGCAGCTCCGCGTGGAGCTGGCAGCGGCGGAACGAGCGTATATCGAGGCCGCTGCAACCTTGTCAGCGGAGCGTACAGCAGCCGGCGTCAAGTTGGGTAAGCGCGCCATGGCGCAGATCAACGACCTGGCCATGAATGTGCGCTTCGAGGTGCTGGTGGTCGCGCGACCTGACCCGAAGAGCGACCAGTCTGCCTGGCAGGCGCATGGGTGGGATACGGTTGCATGCCGGATCGCGACGAACCCCGGCGAGCCGTTGAAGCCGCTGAATGAAGTCGCGTCGGGTGGCGAGATGTCGCGCGTCCTGCTGGCACTCAAGGTCAGCGTGGAAGAAGGTGCTGCGTCGCGCGGGCGGAGAAAGGCGCCGATGCCGCGGACTCTTGTTTTTGACGAAATCGATATCGGTATTGGCGGCCGGGCTGCGGAGGCGGTTGGCCAGAAGCTGAAAGCGCTTTCGCGTGCGCAACAGGTGTTGTGCGTGACCCACCTGCCGCAGATTGCAGCGTTCGCAGACCAGCATTTCCTCATCGAAAAGCGCGAAAAGCAGGCACGTACAGCTACCAGCGTGCGCCTGCTGGCAACAGATGAGCGTACCGAGGAGCTGGCACGCATGATTTCGGG
>CAXTEW010000365.1:0-2413 GCA_964243175.1 uncultured Acidobacteriaceae bacterium | reverse complement strand
TGGAGGCCGCTTTTCCGTGCAATTGAATCCACAGAGTCTTAAGCTCGGGGCGGAAGCTCTAGTAGAACTGGTGAGACGTGGAACACGCTCACTCGAGAGTGACTAGATTCCTTACAGTAACTGTGACTCAGAAGACATAGACACAAAGGAAATCTTTTGCCCATCTTTCGGGTAGTAGGGCAAACATCTGCCTTACTACCCGTGACGACCCTACCCTAGTTGCCAGCCCTGTTTGCCGAGCCCTGCGCCGCGCCGGTATAGCGCACCTGCCAGATGGACCCGGAGCCATCGTCGGTGACGAACAGCGAGCCATCGTTCGCGACCGTGACACCGACGGGCCGGCCCCATACCTTGCCATCGGGCGTCACAAAGCCGGTCAGGAAATCTTCGAACTCGCCCGTTGCTTTGCCGCCCTGGACCGGGGCCATGACTACCTCATACCCGGCGCGGTGGGACTTGTTCCACGAACCATGTTCCGCCGCGAAGATATCGCCCTTGTAGGCAGCGGGAAACTCGGAGCCCTCGTAGAAGGTCATCTCCAGAGAAGCAAAATGCGGCTGCAGCAGCACATCGGGAGTGATGACCTTGGACTGCAGCTCAGGGTGTTTGCCCTCGAGGCGCGGGTCCTGCTTGCCGCCGGCAGGGCCGCCCATGTAGAACCACGGCCAGCCGTAGAAACCGTCCTCCTGTACATGCGTGATGTAGTCAGGGACCAGGTTGTCCCCGAGCATATCCCGCTCGTTCGTCGAGCACCACAGGTCCCCGGTCCCTGGCTGCACAGCCTCGCCCACGCAGTTCCGAATACCCGAGGCATAGATCTTCACGAACTTGCCGTCGGGCGTGAACTCGAGCACATTGGCGCGGTGGAACTCGGCCGGGTGCGTGTCAGCGTCATCGACATTCGAGTGCGAGCCGACAGAGACGAACATGCGCTGCCCATCTGCAGAGAAGGCGATATCCCGCGTCCAGTGGCCGCCGCCACGCAGCTTGCCGCCGCCGGGCAGGTCAGCCAGCTTCTCCGGCGCGCCGCTGGCCTTCATGTCGCCATCCTTGTAAGGAAAGCGGACGACGGAGTCCGTGTTGCCGACGTAGACATACTTCGGGTGCGGTCCGGCGGGGTAGAAAGCGATGCCGAAGGGCTGGCTCAGGTTCTCGGCATAGGTCGCAGCAAGCTTTGGCTTGCCATCCGGGCCAACGCCGCGAAACACCATGATCTTGTTGCTGTAAGAAAGCGCGACAAAAAGGTCGCCATTCGGCGCCGTGCGGATGAGCCGCGGCTGGTCAAGCCCCGTCGTGTACTGGGTGACGGTGAATCCTGCCGGAGCCTTGGGCCACGCGTCCGCTGGCCGAGGGATATTGTCAGAACCGGCATCCACGCCAGCCGTGGCATAGGGCTGCGGCAGGTCGCCGACCGTGATGTGGTGGACAACGCCGGGCTGTGACTTCTGGTAGTCGGTGAAGGCAGCCTGACCAGTCAGGGCGGGCTGGGTGGTCTGCGCGGACGCGGCGCAGGCTCCAAGAAAGAGACCGGCGAGGGCGAGTCGAGAAGCTGCGGCGGCGCTAGGGCGCATGGTTCCTCCAGATGGCTGAGCAGAGATGGCTCAGGATTGCGGGCGGCTTGGCCACAGTGTACGTCTGTGGGCGCTCACCCCGCATGCTTTACCTATGGATGCATCGAGCCGCTCCGGCGGGCGCGTCTCTTGTTCATTGTTCAGGGCTCACTCGACGTATGTCAGGGCTTCCCCAGGGGCAGGGTCAGCCGCAGGTCCTTCGGCTTCGCTCAGGATGACCCTGGTTTTTTGGAGATACGCGCCTTCGGGATGACCCCGCCTTTCCAAAGGCGACTCAGGATGACCCTGGTATCTGGCGGCTGACACGTGGCTCTGCTACTCGACCGTGACCGACTTCGCCAGGTTGCGGGGCTGGTCGACATCGCAGCCGCGGCGCACGGCGATGTGGTAGGCGAGCAGCTGCAGGGGCACGACCTCAAGCACCGGCAGCAGCAGCTCCGGCGCTGGCGGGATCGGGATGACATGGTCGACCAACTGGGCCAGCTCGGCGGTCGTTTCATCTGTTTCCCGGTCGTCCGCCTCGACCGCAATCGCGATGACCTTGCCCGAGCGCGCTGTCACTTCCTGGATGTTCGAGAGCGACTTCTCGTAGCGGATCATGGAGCCGGCATCGTTGGTATCGCGGGTCGCCAGCGCGACCACGGGCAGCGCCTCGTCGATCAGCGCGTTGGGCCCATGCTTCATCTCGCCGGCCGGGTAGCCCTCGGCGTGGATATAGGAAATTTCCTTCAGCTTGAGTGCGCCTTCCAGCGCGATGGGATAGTGGATGCCGCGGCCGAGAAAGAGAAAATCCCGCGCGTGCGCGTAGGTCTTGGCCAGCTGCTCACAGAGTGCGTCGGTGC
>CAXTEW010000364.1:0-2425 GCA_964243175.1 uncultured Acidobacteriaceae bacterium | reverse complement strand
ACAAGGGTCCTGGCGGCCACATCCTTACCGGGCCGATCGCGATTGACGGTGCCGAGCCGGGCGATGTGCTCGAGGTCGATATCCAGAAGATTGATATCGATGTGCCGTGGGCCTGCAACGGCTTCGGTGCCGGGCGCGGCTACCTCCCCGATGATTACCCCTACGGCATCATGAAGAAGATTCCGCTGGACCGTCAGCGTATGGTCGCCGAGTTTGCACCCGGGATTGAGATCCCGCTGCACCCCTTCTTCGGCTCCATGGGCGATGCGCCACCCGAGTCGGCGGGCCGCTACAACAGCGCGCCACCCTGGATGCACGGCGGCAACATGGATAACAAGGAGCTGGTGGCAGGCACCAAGCTGTTTCTCCCCGTGCACGCCAGGGGCGCCCTGTTTGAGGCCGGCGACGGTCATGCCGGGCAGGGCAACGGCGAGGTCGATATCACGGCGATGGAGACCATGCTCACCGGCACCTTCCGCTTCGTGGTGCATAAGGACGCGCACCTGCTGTGGCCGATGGCCGAAACACAGAGCGCCTACATCACCATGGGCTTTAACCAGGACCTGAATAAGGCAACGGAGATGGCGCTGCATAACATGCTGAATTTTCTTGAAACCGAGAAACACCTGACCCGCGACCAGGCGTACCAGTTGTCGAGCGTCGCAGTGGATCTCGATATCACGCAGTTAGTGGACACCAACGTTGGCGTGCACGCGATGCTGCCAAAAGCGATCTTCAAGAATGCAACCGGCGGAGGTGCCCAGTGACGTTCGGAAAACAACCGGTCGCCCTTTTGACCCTCGGCTTGGCAGCAATGCTCTCGCCGCTTGCGCTACAGGCGCAGTCGGCACCAGACGCAACCGTCACCCTGCTGCAGCGACTCGCCGACGCACCTGGACCGCCGGGTGCGGAGGAGCCAGTCCGCGCCATCATGGTCCCGATCATGAAGCCGCTCGCGACCAGGCTCACGTATGACGGCATGGGCTCTGTCATCGCGCAGGTAGGCACGACGGGTCCGCGCATAATGATCGATGCGCACATGGATGAGCTCGGCGGAATGGTACGGCGGATCGCGCCCAATGGCACGCTGACCATGCAGATGCTGGGCGGCTGGCTCGACCAGGCTCTTGTCGATCAGCGCTGGACGATCCTCGGCTCCAAGGGCCCGATCCACGCCGTCACCGGCATTCGCGATATCCATGTTGTCCCGGCCGATGAGCGGACCAAGGTGTATCCACGCGACAGCCTGTATCTCGACATCGGCGCCAAGGATGCAGCACAGGCTGCCGCCATGGGGGTCGAGCCCGGCGACCCGGTCGTGCCGGACTCGCCCTTTACCGTGATGAATGGCACGGATAATTACCTGGGCAAGGGATGGGACGATCGGATCGGCTGTGCGGTGCTGCTCGAAGCCATGCAGCGGTTGGCGAAGATGCCGCACCCGAACCAGCTGTTCTTTGTCGCGACAACGCAGGAAGAGATCGGCTTGCGCGGCTCAAAGACTGCGGCGGATGTGGTCAAGCCGGATATCGGGCTCGCGATTGAAGGCGGGATCACCGGGGACGTGTTCCTGGGACATCCCGATGAAACACAAGCAAAGCTTGGCGCCGGCCCGGGTATCTTTCTCTACGACTCAAGCACCTTGCCCAACCGCAAGCTCGTTGATTTAGTGAAGAAGACCGCGACGCAGAAAGGCATACCGCTGCAGCTCGACCTGGTACAAGGCTATGGCGATGATTCGGCGTCGATGCAGGAGAGCAATGGTGGCGTGCCGACGGTCAACTTCGTCGTACCGGTGAGGTATACGCATGCGCATAACGGCATTGTGAACCGTGGGGACTTCGACAAGCTGGTCGACCTGATGGTCGCCGTGCTGCAGCAGCTAGACGCGCGAACCGTCGAGCAGCTGCGCGACTTCACGCCCGCCGGGCAGTAAGCAACCTGTAAGTCAGGAACGCGGCAGGGGCTGGTCTAAAAAATGGAACAGCCCCACGAGTTCCACATGGATCGCGGTACCCGGCACTTCGAGCCGCGCGCGCTCGATCCAGCTGTCATTCACGCACATGCGACCGCTGCGTGTCGCAGGATCGATGATCCAGATCGTTACGACACCCATAGCCCTGTAGGCCTGCGCACGTCGCTGTGTGTCAGAGTAACTGTCATCAGGAGACAGGATTTCTACGACGAGCAACGGCGGTGCTTCGATCACGTCCGGCTGCCGGCCGGCAGGGAGAATAACGAGGTCGGGAATGCGTACGCGCGACTCCGCAACCCGCGTTCTCTGCTCCGTAGAAGCCATGATGCCCCACTCAGACTCGTGCTGCGCGAACCAGGCAGCCAGCAACAGCTTCAGCCATGCATGTTCCCAGCTACCCACATTCCGCTCCTGCAGCACACCATCAATGAACTCGCGATCCGGCCGGTA
>CAXTEW010000363.1:0-2437 GCA_964243175.1 uncultured Acidobacteriaceae bacterium | reverse complement strand
TTACTACGGCCGCTGGACCTATAAGTACGAGCGGGCAGCACGCCTGGGCGCTGCCGGGGTACTGATCATCCATCGAACTGACCTGGCGAGTTATCCCTGGGCGGTGGTGCAGAACTCGCAGGCGATCGAGAAGAGCTATCTCAAGGGTGACCCCGCGGCGACGCTGAAGGCGGCCAGCTGGATCCAGCTGAGCACAGCGGCAAAGCTGATGCAGGCGTCTGGTCTGGACCTGGACAAGGAAATTGACGCAGCAGGTAAGCGCGGCTTCAAGCCAGTGGAGTTGCCGGTGCGGCTGCAGGCGCATGTCGCGAGCGTGGTCCGTCCGTATACGTCGACCAACGTGGTGGGCAAGGTAACGGGCGCAGATACGGCAGAAAAGCAGGCGGTACTTTACACCGCACATTATGACCATCTCGGCATCGATCCGAATGCCAATGGAGACGGCATTTACAACGGCGCAGCCGACAATGCGACTGGTTGCGGCATCCTGATCGAACTGGGCCGCGCTTATGCGCAGGCGCCTACGCCGCCGCCGCACACGGTGTATTTCTCTTCTGTCACAGCGGAAGAACAGGGACTGCTTGGCTCGGCGTACCTGGGTATGCACACGCCTATTCCCGCCCGCGATATTGCGCTGGATCTGAACTATGACGAGTTACTACCGATCGGCATTCCGCAGAGCACCGAGGTGAGTGGATCCGAGCGGACACAGTTCTATCCCGTGGTAGAAAAAACGGCGCAGGCATTCGGACTGACCATCCAGCCGGACCAGTTTCCGATGGCTGGCAGCTACTACCGTTCGGATCATTTCTCGCTCGCGCGGGTCGGCATCCCTGCGTTCTCCATCGGCGAAGGCACTTTGTACAGCGGGCACGATGCGCAGTGGGGCGCAGACCAGATGAAGCAGTACACGGCGAATCACTATCACCAGCCAAGCGATGAGTACCATGCGGATATGGATTTCCGCGGGGATGCGCGCATGGCGCAGTTTGGACTGATGCTGGGCTGGCAGGCAAGCGCCGGCGCACCGACGGAGTGGAAGGCCGGCGATGAGTTTGAGGCAGCGAGGAAGCGCAGTGCCGGACAGTAAGTTTTTCTCATTGCGGTGCGGCATGGCAGCAAGTTGTATTTCGCTGCTGTGCTGCGCTTCAGGCTGGACCTACGGCACAGCCTACGCGCGCGTCGCGCCGGGCCTTGCGGCTGCCAGGTCGCAGGCAGGCGCCGCGCAGGACGATCCAGGTCTACACAAGCGCTCCGCCGCACAGCCCGACGGCACACCAACGCCGGTGGTTGCGACCGGACACACGGACCTGCCTCCGGAAGCGGAAGGCGAGTACCCGTGGGACAAGCAGGGTGGCAAAATCGAGATTTACTTCGATGGCGGCAAGCTCAACGGCTACATGACGGAGCACCTGGACCCTGATCCGCATACCGGACCCGTGACGTATGACTTTGTCAAGACGCATGTCGACGGCCACTTGGTGGAGTGGACGACGCGCGCCGTGCATGGAACCGCTTACAGCTTCAGCGGGCACCTGGAGCGCGGGCTTGCCCCCACGCCCATGCAGCCAGGCTATTACCTGTTGACCGGCACGCTGACCGCGCACGGCGGCGACCTGGATGGCGTGGCGCGGACAGTCAGCATGAAACGTGATCCGGGGCAGCAGTGACGCGCATCGAACAAGCGGACAGATTCTGCGGCACCAACAGGAGATAGCAATGGACAGGAAAGCATCAGCAGAGTGGCAGGGTGGTTTGCAGGGCGGCAAGGGTACGATTTCGTCCGCGAGCGGCGTGTTGAAGGACACGCAGTACTCGTTTGCCACACGGTTTGAGAATGGCGTTGGAACGAACCCGGAAGAGTTGATCGGCGCGGCCCATGCGGGCTGCTACTCCATGGCACTCAGCGCGGTGCTGGGCGAATCAGGCCTGACTCCGGAGTCGATCAAGACGGAGGCCAAGGTGACCCTGAGCAAGGTCGAAGGCGGCTTCAGCATTACGGCCATCCACCTCACCACGCGCGGCAAGGTGCCGGGAGCGGATGAAGCCGCGTTCCAGGCAGCGGCCGAGGGCGCGAAGAAAGGCTGCCCGGTTTCGAAGCTGTTCGCGAACAATGCGGAAATCACGCTGGACGCGCAGCTCGTTTCGTAAGCTTGAGTGGGTATCGACTGCAAAGAAAGCGCCGCACATCGCGGCGCTTTTCTGTCTTCCGCTCGGCATGGGGCGTGTGCCGCAAGAATTAATCCTGGGGATCAGCTCGCGGTATTCGCAGCTAGGTAGCGCCGGAGGCTGACGCTGATCTCAGTTGCCTGCCTGACACCCCCATCCATCATGTTCAGCCACTGCAGGGCGGTTTCATCGACAGCACCCATCTTGAGCAGGTACTGCGTCTGCACGATGATTTCGAGGGCATTGCTCATGTCATGCACCAGGCGCC
>CAXTEW010000362.1:0-2449 GCA_964243175.1 uncultured Acidobacteriaceae bacterium | reverse complement strand
GACGACGGCGAACTTCGTCGGCCTGGCCACCGGCACCAAGGAGTGGCGCAACCCCGACACGCACGCGAAAGAGACCGGAGTCCCGCTGTACAACGGCACGACCTTCCACCGCGTCATTCCAGGCTTCATGATCCAGGGCGGTGACCCGCTTGGCAATGGCAGCGGCGGCCCGGATTACAGCTTCCCAGACGAGATCGTGCCGAGTCTGACCTTTGACGTGCCGGGACGCCTGGCGATGGCCAATGCGGGGCCGAATACCAATGGTTCGCAATTCTTTATCACCGAGGCGCCGCAGCCCTCGCTCGATGGCAGCTACTCGATCTTTGGCCAGTGCGACGATTCGACCGTATCGATCGTCAAGTCGATCGCGCGCGTCGAGCGCGATGGCAACGACAAGCCACTGACGCCGGTCGTGCTGAACAAGGTCACGATTGTTCCAGCCGGCCAGCCGCTGCCCGCCCCGCCGCCGCAACCTGCAGCGCCCGCCGGTACATCTACACCCCAGTAAGCGAAAACAGGAGAACACACACCATGGCTCGTACACCTGGCACCTATGCCATTTTCAAGACGACGCAGGGCGAAGTCGTCTGCCGGCTTTTCGAGTCGGAAGCGCCCAAAACGGTAAAGAATTTCATCGACCTCGCGGAAGGCACACGCGAGTGGACTGACCCGAAGGGCGAGAAGAAGACGAGTACCAAGCTGTACGACGGCACCATCTTCCACCGCGTCATTCCTGACTTCATGGTGCAGGGCGGCGATCCGGCCGGCTCTGGCATGGGGGGCCCTGGCTACAAGTTCGAGGATGAAACCAAGGGCTCGCCGCACAAGTTCGACAAGCCGGGCAAGCTCGCCATGGCGAACGCCGGGCCAAATACCAATGGCTCGCAATTCTTCATCACGGTCGCGCCCACGCTATGGTTGACGGGCAACCACACCATCTTCGGCGAGGTTGTGGAAGGGCAGTCGATCGTCGACGCCATCACCAAGCTGCCGCGCGGTGCGCAGGACAAACCGAAGACGCCCGTTGTGCTCGAATCCGTCACGATCGAGCGCGTGTAAGGACCAGCTGCAACAGAAAAGCCGCCCCGAACACGGGCGGCTTTTCTGTTGCATTCAAGGAGGGCGAGACCGCCTGCTCGGCTGGAGGCCATTTCGTGGCGGGTGTACGCTTAGGACCTGTTTAGACGCCGATGATGCCTACTAGCTCTTTCACGGAGTCAGCGCTTTTCTGCAGCGCGGTCTGCTCTTCCGCAGTCAACTTGATTTCAATAATCTGCTCCAGGCCTTTCTCACCCAGCTTGCATGGCACGCCCACGAAGAGGCCGTCGATACCGTACTCCCCCTGCAGGTACACGGCACAGGGCAGGATCTTTTTCTTGTCTTTCAGGATAGCTTCGACCATCTCGATCGCGGCAGCCGCCGGGGCGTAGTAGGCAGACCCCGTCTTGAGATATTTCACAATTTCAGCACCGCCATCCCGGGTGCGCTGCACCAGGCGGGCAAGCGTCGCCTCATCCATCAGTTCGGTGATCGGGATGCCGGCGACCGTCGAGTAGCGGGGCAGCGGCACCATCGTGTCACCGTGGCCGCCCAGCACAAACGCGGTGACGTTCTCGACGGATACTTTCAATTCTTCGGCGATAAAGGTGCGGAAGCGAGCGGAGTCGAGCACGCCGGCCATACCCAGAACACGCTCGCGGGGAAACTTCGAGTGCTTGAATGCAGCCTGCGCCATGGCGTCGAGCGGGTTCGAAACCACGATCAGGATCGCGTCCGGCGAAGTGGCAACGACCTGCGCAATGACGTCCGCCATGATCTTGGCATTGGTATGCAGCAGGTCGTCGCGGCTCATGCCCGGCTTGCGCGCGATGCCCGCTGTGATGACGACCACGTCGGAGTGGGTTGAGTCGGCATAGTCATTCGTGCCCAGGATGGCGCAGTCGCGCTTCTCGATCGGCATGGCCTCCAGAAGATCCAGCCCCTTGCCCTGGGGCACGCCGTCGATCACATCCAGCAGGACCACGTCGGCCAGCTCCTTGGCTGCAAGCCAGTGTGCTGCAGTGGCGCCTACATTGCCGGCACCCACAATCGTTACCTTCTTCCGCATCTCTTCTCCCTATCGACAAGCGGCGTGCATGCCTGGTTGCCGCGACGATTCAGGCTAACACCACACTGCAGTCACGTTCCGGCAGGCTGCCGGATTGACCAAAGCGCGCCTCCGTTTTATGATCAGAGGGTCGCGTGAAGTGCTGTATCGCCACGACGCGCATGCGTTGCCCCCTCGTTCAATGGTAGGACAGCTGACTCTGACTCAGCATATCGGAGTTCGAATCTCTGGGGGGCAACCAATTCCCGATCAACAACTTGTGTCCGTCCAAAGTAATACACAGAGTGTGTGACTGTGGGCAAATGCCTCACTGTCTGCTAAGTTCATGTACCTCTCGCAGGG
>CAXTEW010000361.1:0-2456 GCA_964243175.1 uncultured Acidobacteriaceae bacterium | reverse complement strand
TTTCGAGCGTCCTTGCAGGCCATGTCACCGTCGGCCACTTCCTCTTCTGGCTTCTGCCAGCGACCGCCGGCAACATCTGCGGAGGCGTGCTCCTGGTGACGCTGCTTGAATACGGCCAGTCGAAGTTCGAGTAAGTGACCTGCACGGCTGGAGCCACTCGTGCGTATGTTCTTCGCCGAAAGCACCTATAAGAACATCCACGCGAGTGACCGCCAGCGGCGCAGGCAAAGGCTACTTAGTGCGCATTCACCTTGCTATGCCACGAGGACGCGGCCTCGAGCGCCTTGTTCACGTTGCTGATGTTCTCGACTCCTTGCGTATTGAGCCAGTCCGAGAACGCTTTCTCCCCATCCTTTGCGAAAATCGACACGCCGTCGGACCAGGTTGCGCGCCCACACAGCACGCCATTAAAGCTGGTCCCGCTCTCCGCGGCAAGCTCAAGCGTCTCGATGAAGATAGCGTTGGTCACCCCGGCCGATAGGTAGATAAACGGCTTGTGCGTCGAGGAAGCCGAGGTCCGGAAGTGCTCCAGTGCTTCCTCCCGCGTGTATGCCTGCTCCCCGCCAAAGGCCTTGGTCCCCGCGACAAATTTCATCTGAACCGGGACCTCCACCTTCAATACATCAACGTTGTACTTGGCTTTGCCAAACTCTTCCATTGAGCCGGTCACGATCGAAGGCTTGCGCTTCGCATAGGCCAGACCCTTCTCGTCGTCGCCATGTACGTCGTAGCCGACAAACTCCAGGAAAAAAGGTATGTCGTGCGCACGGCATTCATCCCCGACGCGCTCGATAAAGGCGTGCTTCACATCGTTGATCGCGCTGGTTTCGTAGGGGCTGTAGTAGAGCAGGATCTTAATGCAGTCCGCGCCGGCTTCCTTCAGTCGGCTTACGGACCAGTGGTCCAGCAGGTCCGGCAGGCGTCCTGCCTCCTCCGCGTCATAGCCGGTCTTTTCATAGGCCAGCAGCAGGCCTTTGCCGTGGCGCTTGTGCGTCGCAGGCAATCCGAACTCCGGGTCTAGCAGGATCGCCGAGGCATGCTGTGTCAGCACATCCGTGACCATGGACTTGAAGTCTTCCAGCATGGAAGGCGGCACATCTTCGACGCCCTTCGCTTTCGCGAGAGACTTCTGCAGGGATCCTCGCTGATCCATCGCTGCTGCCGCAATCACGCCGCGCTCGTTTGATACTGCTTTCAACCCTGCGAGCTTGCCTGGGGTAAGTTCAATCGCCATCGCTGTGCTCTCCATTCCTCATGTGCTCTGCATCAGCAGGGCACCCTGCTGCCTCCATCCATGGTACCCGCCAGACTGGCTGCTGTGGCCGATTCGGCACGGCATCTTCGTCGTCGCACGGCCCGTCAGGGGCGCGCCGCCTTTGGCTGACCAGGCTCCCCCACGCCTGCAGCCTGGAGCAGTGCTCGCTGCGCCGCAAACAACTTGTTGAGTCCACTATCGGCAAGATCGAGCATTTCTATCAGCCCGCTGCGAGGAAAAACTTTCCGCTCGGCCGTGGCTTGCACTTCAATCAGTCCTCCATCGGCGCCTGTGACCACATTGGCGTCGACTTCCGCCTGCGCATCTTCTTCATACGCCAGGTCGAGCAGCGTCGTGCCCGCAACGATACCCACGCTGACCGCCGCCACCAGCTGCCGCATGGGGTTGCTCTTGATTGCGCCGGCTGCATGCATGCGGCCCAGCGCCAGTGCCAGCGCCGCGCACGCGCCCGTGATCGCGGCCGTCCGGGTGCCGCCATCTGCCTGCAGCACGTCGCAATCCAGGATCACCGTGCGCTCTCCCAGCGCCTCCATGTCCACGCCGGCGCGCAGGGAGCGGCCAATCAGCCGCTGGATCTCGTGCGTCCGGCCGCCGACCTTGCCGCGCTCTGCTTCGCGTGGACTCCGCGTCAGCGTGGCCCGCGGCAGCATGCCGTACTCCGCCGTCACCCAGCCCCGCCCCTGCCCTCGCATCCAGCCCGGCACACCCGGTTCGACCGATGCATTGCACAGCACCCGCGTTTCTCCCATCGCGATGAGCACCGAGCCTTCCGCTGTCTTGACGTAGTCCGGTGTGAGTGAAAAGGGTCGCAGTTCTGCAGGGGAACGGTGGTTGGGGCGAAAAAACACGGTATTTGTGGTCATCCCGACTATTGTAGAGGGGTACGCACTCCTTCCTTCCGCCCAATACGGAACACGTGGGCAGCCCTCCCCAAATGGAACTTCGGCGAAACCGTTCATTCGGCTCAACTTAGCTCGAGATCAGCGCCTGCCTTTCCCGGAATGGGCATCCGGACACGTGCAGCAGCACACTTCATCCTTACCCGGTGCGAAGCGTAAGTGGCGCGTTTTGTTAGGCTTACACCTCGCTCGAGGTTTGGATATCAACCTGCTTTAAAGAAGGGAGTCGAGTCGATCGACCGAGTCAGCGAGTAAGCCGCGGTCAGGTCTTCGCCGCGGAA
>CAXTEW010000360.1:0-2485 GCA_964243175.1 uncultured Acidobacteriaceae bacterium | reverse complement strand
GGAGACGCCGGCAGAGGAATCGACAAAGCCCGCGGCCAGAGGGTCGATATGCTTCGCCTCAACATCGCCGGAGAAAGGCGTTGCTGCCATGTCGGTCTGGTTCAGTGGGCCGGCGCTGCCTTTCACGCTGACGGTTCCATCAGCCGGAAGCTGCGCAGAGGCTGTGAACGAGAAAGCCTTGTTGACCGCGAAGCCTTTCACATCAAGCGAGACCTGCTGATACGTGCGGCTGGGCATCGCCGCTGGCCCGCTCAGGCTGCTGGCGCTGCCAACGCTGATCGCGCCATGCTGTATCTCGATGCGCGCGATGCTCAGGTCAGGCAAGCTGCTGGCTGGCTTCTCGTCCGTCGGCGATCTTGTGGCTGATTTGCCGAGCGTGGAATAGTTCCACACACCATGCGCACCGCGCAGCAGGTCGATCTTCGGGGTGTCCAGCGTGAAGCCGTGGATGCGAATCTCGCGATGCAGGATGAGCGGCAACAACTCAACGTTGACCTTCATGGTGGCGGCCTGCAGGAATGGTTCCGCACTGAAGGTCGGATCATCCGCGATCGTAGCGTTGGTGGCGACAAGGCCACCAGACCACACCGAGATTGCAAGCTTTTCAATTGTGACCTTGCGGCCTAGCGAACTTGTGAGCGTGCTCTCGATGCGGGTGCGGAAACTGTCTGCATCGAGAAACAATGGCAGCGCCACGATCGCCAGCACAACCAGTACGACGATGGTTCCAAGTGCTGCGAGGACAAAGCGGGCGGAACGACTCATAGGTGGACCTCACGGCAAGGCACGTACTTTCGGTGACGCCTTCGCACCCAGCTGCGCCAGCATGCGACGAGTAAAGGCAGCTTAGACCGCATGGTCGTGATCTCACAAGAGAATCAGCGAAGCTGATCAACAAGGGGATGCAAGGGCAGCGCTTGGCGGGCGGCACGCTGCGAGCGCAGGGATCGCCGGTGGGCACCGATGAAGACAGAAAAAGGCGCAGCCGAAGCTGCGCCTTTTGCACGAACACGCACGATTACGCGGTACGCATCTGGGTCTGCTGCTGCAGCAGGTCTTCGATCCGCACAGGCAGTTCGCGCTTGCGGAGACCGGTGGCGTGGTAAACCGCGGCGGTAATCGCCGGCGCCACACCGGCCAGTCCTATCTCGCCAACGCCGCGTGCGCCAAACGAGCTGAGCGCGGTGTCTGGATAGTCAAGGAAGGTTACGTCCATCTCGGGCGTATCCGGATTGACGCTCACGATGTAGTCAGCGAGGTTGTTGTTGGTTGGGCGGCCATTGCGGTGGTCATACTCGGTCGCTTCGAACAATGCCATCCCGACGCCCATCACGATGGCGCCTTCGACCTGGTTGCGCGCGGGACCCTGGTTGATGACCTTGCCGACGTCGATCACCGAAACAACCCGCGACACCCGTAATCGTGCGATGCCCGGGTCGTACTCGACCTCGGCAAAGTGCGCGCCAAAGGAATGGAAAGAGTACTTGTTCGCAGCTTCGCTCTGCCAGATGGACTGTGTACGGCCTTCTCCTTCCGCGGAACGAACATTCGCATCGCTGAGCACCTTCTCGAACCTGACGCCACTTTCAGGCGCTGCGGTTTTCAGGTGAACGTACCCCTGCGAGAAGGCCAGATCTTCTGCCTTGCGGCCGGCGAACGGGGGCTGCTTTCCGCTGATAGCAGTCTTGAGCAGCAGCGCAACGGCGGCCTTGGACGCATCGTCGATCGAGGGCAGCACCGAGCCGGTCACCATGGAGCCGCCCGACATAGGCCCGGCGGGCAGCCGTGTGTCGCCAAGGATCACGTTGATGCGGTCCATCGGGATGCCGGTGCGTGCATGCACCGCCTGCGCAAAGATCGTGTACGTGCCGGTGCCGATATCCTGTGTGCCGCACGAGATGCGGACGGTTCCATCGTCGTTCAGGCTGACGCGGCTTTCTACCGCCGAGCGGCCGGCAATCCAGGAAGCAGCCGCCACGCCGTAGCCGAGGATCAGGTCATCCTGGCCGGGGCGCTTACGCCGCATGGAGCCGATACCGGGCGTGCGCTTATCCCAGCCAATCCGCTGCGCGCCAGTGGTCAGACACTCCTTCATGTGGCGCGATGAAAATGGCTTGCCCGTACTTTCGTCATGCGCCGGCTCGTTGATCAGCCGCAGTTGCACCGGATCGATCCTGAGCTTGTCGGCCAGTTCGTTCATCGCCGACTCTGTAGCGAACAAGCCGGGAACTGCGCCTGGTCCACGCATCGGCGTAGGCGTCCCCAGATTGCGGTTCACAATGGCGGCGCGCACGCGCAGGTTCGGCGTACTCCATAGCAGGGGAGTCGCTTCGCCGCAATTCTCGCCGCGGTCATCGGTCATCGAGCTGTCGTTGGCATAATCCTGCGATACGCTGGTCAGCCTGCCGTCGGGCGTCGCGCTCAGCCGCACGCGCTGCTGTGTGCGCGGCC
This sequence comes from uncultured Acidobacteriaceae bacterium, assembly GCA_964243175.1. GTDB lineage: Bacteria > Acidobacteriota > Terriglobia > Terriglobales > Acidobacteriaceae > EB88. The sequence goes on along the minus strand of CAXTEW010000360.1, from coordinate 34 downwards.
GGTGCCCGACGTTGGTGAACATCATGTGACGATC
>CAXTEW010000359.1:2281-2567 GCA_964243175.1 uncultured Acidobacteriaceae bacterium | reverse complement strand
AGGTATGTTGCTGGTTGTCGGACTGGGCAATCCCGGCCCGGAGTACCAGTGGACGCCGCACAATGCAGGGTTCCTGGCTGTAGACCGGATCGCCGAAGCAGCAGGCGTACCGATCAACAACCGGCGGGGCCGGGCGCAGACGGGCAGGTTTCAGACCGGCGGCCAGGAGATCGTGCTGGCCAAGCCGGAAACCTGGATGAACCACAGCGGCGACTCAGTCGCAGCACTGCTGCGGGAGTTGCAGCTGGACCCGGAGCGCGACCTGGTTGTGATCTACGACGAACTC
>CAXTEW010000359.1:0-2271 GCA_964243175.1 uncultured Acidobacteriaceae bacterium | reverse complement strand
ACCATTCGCATTCGGCCGGGTGGTTCCTCCGGCGGACACAATGGTGCGAAGAGTATCAACGCGCTTGTCGCCACGGAGCGGTGGGCGAGAATCCGGATTGGCGTTGGCCCGGATGGTGAAGTAGGCAAAGGCAGGCGGGGTGCCGATTACCTGCTGCAGCCGATGCGCCGCATGGAGCTGGGTGTGCTGGGCGAGGCACTGGATCGCGCCAGGGAAGCAGTCGGGGTGATTGCCACGGAAGGGGTGGCAGCTGCGATGAACAGGTTCAATCCACGGAGCGGCTCCCCTGGAGCTGTTGCCGGGGAGTAGCAGGAAGTTTCAAGAAAAGGGCAGGCCGGCAAGGCCGGCCGGAGTGAGGCAGGATATGGCGGTATCGACAGGTCGTTTCTACGAAGTGATGTTCATCATCCGTCCCGACGCAGCAGAAGAGGATGCGGACAAGCTGGTTGCCGGGTTTGAGACCACGGTGACCACGGGCGGCGGCAGCGTGCGTTCCATCGAAAAGATGGGCCGTCGCAAGCTCGCCTACACGGTGCGCAAGTTCAACGACGGCAACTATGTGCTGATGACGATCGATGCCGACGGCAAGCTGGTCGCCGAGCTCGAGCGTCGTCTCCGCGTGTCGGAGCCGGTGATCAAGTTCATCACCGTGCGTATGGACGAGGAAGAGAAGCGCCTGGACAAGGTGCGTGCCCTGCGTGCCAGCCGCACCAAGCGCAGCGCGCAGCCGAGCAGCATGAGCAGTCAGGATGCCGGCGCTGGTGCGGCATCGTCTGCGCCTGCGATCCCGGCCGCAGCACCTGCGCAGGAAGCACCCGCGCTGGCTTAGGCGGGCCGCAAACTCGCGAACAATTCGTTGAAAGAACGCCGTGCTACGCAGCCGGCAAGAAGGGAACAGCCTCATGGCAGACGAAACACACGCAGCACCCCGCACTGAAGGCTCGGCACCACACTCTGGCAGCTCTGACAGGCCGGCCTCTGACCGGCCCTACTCGGATCGCCCCAGCTCCGGAGGTCCGGGTGGTGGACCAGGCGGTCCGCGTCCTCCCCGCCCTGCTGGCGGTGGCGGCCGCAAGTTCTTCCGTCGTAAGAAGGTTTGCAAGTTCTGCGTGGAGAAGATCGAAGCGATTCCGTATCGCGACGTCCGCCTGCTGCAGCAGTTTGTGGCTGAGCGTGGCAAGATCACGCCCCGTCGCCTGACCGGCGTCTGCACCACCCACCAGCGCCGCCTGACCCGCGCCATCAAGCAGGCTCGCAATATCGCGCTGCTGCCATTCGCGGCACGCTACTAACGTTGTCTATGCGCCGGGCGGTACGCTGCCCGGCTTTGGTTCAGGCGCGTCTGCGCCGCATTTCGAGAGTTCGGAGACGAAACACATGGAAGTCATTCTCAAGGAAGATGTAGATCACCTGGGGCAGCGCGGCGACGTTGTCAAGGTGGCCGACGGCTTTGGCCGGAACTATCTGCTGCCCCGCAAACTCGCGATGCAGGCCACCGCTGCCAACAAGGCAGTGATCGAGCAGATGAAGCAGTCGGCGGTACGCCGGTCTGCGCGTGAAAAGGGCGAGGCCGAGCAGATGGTGTCGCAGTACGACGCGCTGACGCTCGAGTTTACGCGCAAGGTCGGGGAGAACGACCAGCTGTTTGGTTCGGTCACTTCGTCTGATATCGCGCAGGCACTGGAGGCGCAGGGCTTCGTCACGGACCGCCGCAAGATTCACCTGGATGAGCCGCTGAAGCAGCTGGGCGAGTTCCACGTGCCCATCAAGCTGCACCGCGAGGTCAGCGCGCATGTGCAGGTGATCATCAAGGGTGATGCTGCCACAGCCTAAGCAGTGATCGGGATTTCAAACGGGCCGCCTGCTTCGTGGGCGGCCCGTTCTGCATCTGAAACGTATTCCAGCTTACCGATCGCCATGCCGCACAGGAGCGCAGCCGTGCCTAAGCCAATCGCCATTTATTACGAGCAGCCACACTGGTTCAAGCCGCTGTTTGCCGAACTCGAGCGCCGCAATATTCCATTCGTAAAGGTAGACGCTACGAGCCATGCGTATGCCATTGAGGATCGCCCGGAGCAGCAGTATTCGCTGGTGGTGAATCGCATGAGCCCCTCCGCCTGGAATCGCGAGCATGGCGACACGATCTTCTACACGCTCGGCTATCTCGACCACTTGGAGTCGCGCGGCGTGCGCGTCATCAATGGAACCAAGGCATTTCGCTCCGAGCTTTCAAAGGCTTCGCAGCTTTCCATGCTGGAGGAGCTGGGCCTG
>CAXTEW010000358.1:1403-2573 GCA_964243175.1 uncultured Acidobacteriaceae bacterium | reverse complement strand
CGATCGCGTGCGCCGCTTTCTGGAAGCGCAAAAGCGCCTCGCAGCCATGCCAGCTGGCAGGAAGTTGCCCTTACCTGAAGCAAGGTGAAGCGGAGAGATCTGCTTCACCCAACCTGCTAATTCTCTTGGCAGATCCCCCGTCTGCAGCTAACCTCCCGTCATGCCTCTCACAACCGCATCCCCCGTTGGCTTCATCCTGACCCGGCAGCCTGAAGCCGCGCGCGCTTTCTACGAAGGCAAGCTGGGTCTGCGCTTCGAATCTGAAGAGCCCTATGCCTTGGTCTTCCGCGTCGGTGCCGAACCTGGCACCGTGCTGCGTATAGTGAAGATGCCCGAGTCATTCACCCCTGTATCCTCCACGGTGTTTGGCTGGGAAGTGGACGACATCGAGGCTGCAGTCGACGAACTCACCAGGAAAGGCGTCACTTTCCTGCGCTACGGTTACATGGAGCAGGATGATCGCGCCATCTGGCACGCCCCTGGGCGTGCGAAGCTCGCCTGGTTCCAGGACCCTGACGGCAATACCCTCTCGTTGTCACACCACATCCGCTAGATTCATCGTTCAATTACCTGGCCTGGTTTCATGGGCTTCCAAGGCAGTCCTCTGCACGATCTCACGTACAGCAGACTGCCTTGTTGTCACCGGCTCGTTGCTGAATCGCAAAGTCTCGTCCAACATACCCAGCGGCCTGGGCAGAAGAGCCGCCTCTTCCGCAAACAATGTAAACACCGGCTGCCCAGCCTCCACCCAGTCCCCTATCTTCGCGTGAACTTCAATTCCGGCATGTGCACTGACCGCGTCGCCGGGACGCGCACGTCCTGCACCCAGTCGCTGCACCGCCCAACCCACCTGCTTACAATCCATATCGGCCAGAAACCCGGAAACTTTAGCCTGCAGCAATGCTGTTACACGCGGCTTGTGGAACGCCGCAGGATCCTCAAACACCGAGACATCCCCGCCCTGGGCCTTCACGATGCAGAGCCACGCCCGGTACGCTCGTCCGTCTCTCAGCACCTCATCCGCTGATACCGCGCCGGACTCTGGTGACTCAGCGGCGCCTGCCATGTGCAGCATCCATCCGGCCAGCACGCAGGAGAGCTCAATCAGGTCCGCCGACATCGGGTGCCGCACACCCTGCATGATGTCCACGCACTCCCACACCTCTACCC
>CAXTEW010000358.1:0-1393 GCA_964243175.1 uncultured Acidobacteriaceae bacterium | reverse complement strand
CGTCAGCAGCGCCACAGTGCGCGTCCCGGCGCGTTCTCCCGTACTCACCATCAGTTCCGCCAACTTCTTCGAAGCCTCGTAAGTGGGCATGAACGCGCCCGAGCCGACTTTCACATCCAGAACCAGCCCGCGAAGATCCTCTGCAAGCTTCTTGCTCATGATGCTGGCAGTGATCAGGTATGGCGACTCTACCGTTCCCGTGTGATCGCGCAGCGCATACAGTATCCGGTCCGCCGGCACCAGCCGGGGCGTCTGCCCCACCATCACCGCCCCACACTCGCGCAGCACCTCTGCCATGCATCCCAGGCTCAACTGCGTGTTGAAGCCAGGGATGGTCTCGAGCTTATCCAGCGTGCCGCCCGTGTGCCCCAGTGACCTTCCAGAGATCATCGGCACACAGATCTTCGAAGTCCCGCAAGTACCGACCGCTGCCACGATCGGCGCAATCAGCAGCGAGGTCTTATCCCCCACGCCACCCGTGGAGTGCTTGTCCACCGTAAAGGCACCGAGCTGCGCGGCGGAAAAGGTTTCGCCTGACATGCGCATCGCCTGGGTCAGATCCGCAACTTCAGCCGGGGACAGCCCCTGCTGATACACAGCCATCAGAAACGCCGCGATCTGTGCCTCCGAGAGACCCTCCTCCCCCGAAGCGCGCTGAGTCTCTCCGCCTCGTACCACCGCGCGTACAACGAGTTCGATCTCTTCACGGGACAGTTCGCCGCCATCACGCTTCTTGATCAAAACGTCGAGCGGCCGAAGTGGCCTACGCAACGGGGCGCTCACGGAGGTGGTCCAGCCGAAAGGCATGGGGCAGCAATGCACCGAGCGTCGTTTCGCATGCCTCGCCCGCCTCACCTGGGTACAGGATCACCATGTCGTCATCCCCGAACTCTGCCAGCGTCTGGCGGCAAGCTCCGCAGGGCATCGACGCCGCACCGTTCAGATTCGCAACAGCCACTGCGCGCACTCGCACTTCAGGCCCGTAATCAGCCACCGCTCTGGTAATTGCACTCTGCTCCGCACAGCACGTCAGGCGATAGGAACAGTTCTCCACATTGCACCCACATGCTACTTCGCCATTAGCAAGCAGTAACGCAGCGCCGACGCGGAACTTACTATAGGGTGCGTAGGCGTTCTCAGCCGCGATCTGCGCCGCACGCGTCAGCTCTTTCACCTGTTCCACAGAGAGCTTCAGCACGTCAGTGGAACCTCCCGCGGGATTGCCGAGAATACCTAGTTAAGACGTGAAGTACAAGGTGCATTTGGTAACCAACTTCCGGTAACTAATGTTCGCTCATCGTAACTAACGTTCGGCTTGGCCATACCACCTTCTATCCATTATCGTTGTCTCACTTGCCATGCCGTCCCTCGCACGTCTTGCGCTACTCAGTCT
>CAXTEW010000357.1:0-2618 GCA_964243175.1 uncultured Acidobacteriaceae bacterium | reverse complement strand
TTCGCCGTCGCTCAGGGCCAGACCGGCTCTTTGGTTCCTTTCGCCGGCTCGACCATCACCGCCGGATCGATGGCATTGAACCTGTCGCTCGGCGAGGACCGCAGCACAATGCACGCATCGGTCCAGTGGTAAGCAGGCGCAGCCTGCGATTTGCGACCGGCAGCGGGCGATAGCCCCCGGACCGCTGCAGCGGCTTACCGTTCTCAAGGTCCTGCGCCGTCGCGCGGAAGGGTGCAAGCACGAGGAGCATCGCGAGCGCACTACGCTGTATTCAGTCGGCTTTCCACTGGTACATTTCGGGCTGGGGCAGGCCAAAGTGCGCGAGCACGCGAAAGGCAAACTGGCGCGCCATTTCAGTTGAATCAATGGGCTGGTTGTAAAACGCGGGAATGACCGGGAAGATCACCGCGCCTGCGTCCGAGGCCAGCGTCATGTTGCGCAGGTGGATCCGGTTGAAAGGGGTTTCGCGCACACACAGAATCAGGGTCCTGCGCTCCTTGAGGCATACATCCGCGGCGCGCGCGATCAGGTTCTGGGCCATTCCATTGGCAATGCCGGCGAGCGTGCCCATGCTGCACGGCAACACGATCATGCCGGCAGAGGGGTGACTGCCGCTGGCGATGCCGGCACCGATGTCGTTCTCTGCCAGCTGCTCGATCTTGGACGAAGGGGTGCCAAGCAGCTTCGTGATCAGCTGGTTGCGCCCGCTGAGCGACAGCTCCTCCGCCATGACACGGAGCGAGCTTTCGCTGGCGACGCAGTGAACTTTCTCGACCCGCTCGTCCCGGTCGAGGGCGAGCAGTAGCTGCTGCGCAAAGACGGCACCGCTTGCCCCGGTAATGCCCACAGTCACATTCAAGGCTGCTGTTCTCCGCCCAGCACCCGCGCGAAGATCGCCTCGACGTTGCCGAGCTGGCGATCGAGTGCGAAGGTCTGGTCGAGCGTCGCCGGTGAAAGCAGCTTCGTGATTTCCGCGTCCTGCGCAACCAGGTCGCGGAAGACCAGGTCTTCCTTCCAGGCATGCATCGCGTGGCCCTGTACCAGGCGGTAGGCTGCTTCACGCGACATGCCGGCCTCGGCAAGGTCGAGCAGCAGTTGCCCGCTGAAGATTAGCCCGCCGGTGCTTTCGAGGTTGCGCAGCATGCGCTTGGGGTACACCAGCAGGTTCTCGATAAGGTTGGCGGTTTTATGCAGCAGGTAGTCGGTCAGGATCGTTGAATCCGGCAGGATCACCCGCTCGACGGAGGAGTGCGAGATATCGCGCTCATGCCACAGCGCCACATTCTCGTAAGCGGCCTGTGCATTGGCACGGACGACGCGGGCCAGGCCAGAGATCTGCTCCGACGCGATGGGGTTGCGCTTGTGCGGCATGGCCGACGAACCCTTCTGCTTCTCGGAAAAGAATTCTTCGGCCTCGCGTACTTCTGACCGCTGCAGGTGACGGACCTCGGTCGCGATCTTGTCCAGCGTCGCGGTGATGATGGCGAGGGTCGAAATGTAATGCGCGTGGCGATCGCGCTGCAGGACCTGGGTGGCGATAGGCGCGGGCGCAAGGCCGAGCTTCGCGCAGATCGCGTCTTCATGCTCGGGCTTGAGGTGGCCGAAGGTACCGACCGCGCCGGACAGTTTGCCGACGCGCATGCCCTCGGCCGCGTGGTCAAAGCGCACGATGTTGCGCTGGGTCTCGGCGTACCAGTTCAGCAGCTTGAGCCCGAAGGTAGTGGGCTCCGCATGCACGCCGTGGGTGCGGCCGATCACGGGCGTGTGCTTGAACTCGAGCGCGCGCTTGCGGAGCACCGCTGCAAGTGCAACGAGATCCTCGCGCAGGATTGCGGAGGCGGCACGCACCTGCAGCGACTGCGCCGTATCGACCACGTCGTTCGACGTAAGGCCGTAGTGAAGCCAGCGCGACTCCGGTCCGATCTTCTCGGCGACTGCCGTGGTGAAAGCGATGACGTCGTGCTTGACCTCGGCCTCGATTGCCTGGATGCGGGCAAGGTCGAAGCCGCCCCGCTCGCGGATCGCGGCCGCCGCGTCGGCTGGAACGATGCCTGCCTCGGCCAGTGCCTCACTCGCAGCCGTTTCTACTGCCAGCCAGCTGCGATACTTGTTCTCGTCAGTCCAGACGCTGCCCATTGCGGGCCGGGTGTAACGTGCAATCAATGCGGGTCTTCCTTCCTTGAAACTCGATTGTAGTGGTTGGCGGCGCATCAGACCCCGCAGACGGAAGCGCTCCCGGATGGCGGTGCGATGAAAGAGGAGAATGCATGGAAGACGTCGTAACGGTAGCAAGCTTTATCGAGCCGATCGAGGCCGAGATGGCAAAGGGCCGCCTGGAATCAGCAGGCATCGTGGTGTTTCTTTCGGGCGAGAATGCCCGCATCATGGAGCCGGGGCTTGGCCCTCTGCGCCTGCAGGTCGAAGCCAAGGATGCAGCCGATGCACGGGCGATCCTGATGGACGCCGGGGAAGAGCTTGCGGAAGCAGAGTCCGCGGGAGACGTCATCATCAAGCCGAACGAGCTGCCGTAGCGGGAGGGCTGGTGTTGCTGGCGGAGGTTGCGGTTGCGGCGAAGGCTGCGCGCTAAATCATGGTTCATCCTGAGCGTAGCCGAGGGA
>CAXTEW010000356.1:0-2657 GCA_964243175.1 uncultured Acidobacteriaceae bacterium | reverse complement strand
TAAATGCCATGAATGCGCCGATGGCATACAGCGGAATCAGGCGATCGGTGACACCGCCGAAGATCAGCAGCAGCGTGCCGGTAAGCGCGACCAGCACGTACACGCCCCAGGAGTAGAGCAGGCGACGTCCGCGCAGGGTAAAGACCCTGGGCAGGAAGCCATTGGAGGCGATGGCGCGGGTGAGTCGCGGAAAGTCAGCGAAAGCTGTGTTCGCCGACAGCGCGAGCACCAGCAGGATGGACGTCATGGCGACGTAGTAAAAGACGCCGCGCCCCGCAACCGCCCCCAGCAGCTGTGACAGGACGCTCTGATAGTTGGAACCATTCGGATCCGTCGCGCCGATGCCGTAGGTGCGGCAAAGCCACGCGATGCCAGCCAGCAGGATGATCAGCGCGGCGATGATGATGGTAAGCGTCTTGCGCGCGTTGTCGACACGGTTTTCGCGGAATGCCATGGTGCCATTGCTGACCGCTTCCACCCCTGTCATCGCGGTACAGCCGCTGGAGAAAACACGCAGCAGCAGCCAGAACGAGATGGTGGTTGCGGTTGCAGCCGGCAGGGCGGGTGCGGCCACGATGGCATGGGGATGCCCGCCGCCGGTCAGTGTATGGAAGATGCCCAGCGCGATCATGGCCAGCAGGCTGGCGAGAAAGAGATAGGTCGGAAACACGATAGCGAGGCCCGTATCCTTGACGCCGCGCAGATTGATCAGAGTAAGGATGCCGAGGATGCCGAGACAGATAACTAGTGTATGTGGCTGGGCCCCGGGAAACACCGAGATCAGCGCGCCGACTGCAGCGGAGATGCCGACGGCAGCCGTCAGCACGTAGTCGATCATCAGCGCCGCGGCGGCAAGCAGCCCAGGGCCGGTGCCCAGGTTTTCTGATGCGACCGTGTAGGAGCCGCCGCCGTTCGGGTAGGCCTCGATCGTCTGCCGGTACGAAAGAAAGACGATGACCAGCAGCGCGATGATTGCCGACGTGATGCCGATGATGTGGTGCACGCCGGCAAGCCCGAGTGGCAGCAGCAGTGTCAGCGCTGCTTCGGGACCGTATGCGGCGGACGACAGTGCATCCAGTCCGAAGATCGAGACACCCGAGGATGGTCCGACGCGCTCCGCCCGTTCCTCGGATGTGGCGATCGGTTTGCCGATGAGCATGTCAATGAATGCCATGTAGGGGTGTTTTCTCCTGGCAGTGAGCCGCGTCTGCTTGAGATACAGGATAGCTGCTTCGGTCGCGATTGCCGCTCACTTCCGGCGGGGCAATGTGAGGCGGGCAGGGATGCACCGCGCAGAGGCGCGTGCATGCGCTCAGACGCCAGGGCTGCTGCCTGCAAGCACGATGAAGAGGATGCGTCCGTCGGTCGTGAACTCGCCGCCGGTCGCGGTACGTGCCTGGTGAATGGCGTTCGAGGGAACAGCATAGGCGGCAGCAGCTACTGAGCCCGCGGCGGTAAAACTTTGCTGGATAAAGTCGCGCTCGACGTCGATCGCCGGGTCGATGTGGTGGGTGATGCCGTTGTCCCGCTGGTCGCGCTCCAGCCCGTTGTCGTGGGTGGCCGAACCTACCCACAGCGGCCGCCCGGCGACGATCTGCCCCGTGTTCCAGAGGCGAAGATGGTGCCGTACGAGTGACACCATTAGTGGGTCGGCGCGGGCATAACTCAGATCCTGGGGCCGACCATACAGGTACAGCATGCTCATCGGCATTTCAAGGTAGGCCTTCTTGGACAGGGTCGCGATGAAGCCGTGAATCACAGCCTGGTCGGTTGTCTTGTCGACCTGGACCCAGCCGGCCGCGGTAAATGCCTTCTCCACCTGCGCCTCGGTGCCGAGCAGGGCGAAATTGATGAGGTCGCCGGGATCACCCTGCTGGTCGACGACGCGCTGCGGAACGGAGCCCAGCAGCGCCGGGGTAAGCAGCTGGCGTATATCGACAGGAGGCGTATGTGCAACCGCAACGGTCACTTTTGTCAGTCGTATGGTAGCCCGGTACGCGCCGGCGCCCGCAAGCTGCGACCCGGCATTGACCGCGACGAAGAGCTCCCCGGCAGCGGGCATGTCCTGGCTCAGCGAGCCGCCAATGGCAAAAGGGACCGCGGCGTCGGAGTTGCCGATCCTGCCGATCAAGGCAGCAGTGTTTGCATTCTCCGACGGAAAGGTGCGGAGCAGGTCTTTCCACCCCTTCGCGATACCCTCTGGCTGGCTCTTGCGCCCGTCGGCAAGTGCAACCGTGCCGGTGGCATTTGCTTCGAGATGGTCGCCCGGTGCGACGGCGATACCGGTGTCGATCCAGTCGCCCGTACCCGGGACCTTGAGCGCCGCGACGCCGTTTTTTGCAGGGCGGTCGCTGGTCGCAGTCTGCACCAGCGGAATCGGCTGCACCACGATTGTTTGGGACATGACCCCGCTGCTGGTACCTGTCGAAACAGATCCCTGGGCCAGCGCTGCCGGATGAACTGCCAATATAAAGCCGAGCACCGGGGGAAAAGCAAACCGCACCATCGTTGCTGTGATTCCGAAAGCATGGTGCCGGGACGCTTGTGTGTTGCCAGTTGCTGGACGCCGCCGTGCAGCCTGCGGCTTCAGCACTCCTACCCGCGCCGTTCCACTCCCCGGATGGGGTCACCCTGAGCGAAGTCGAAGGACTTGCAGT
>CAXTEW010000355.1:0-2665 GCA_964243175.1 uncultured Acidobacteriaceae bacterium | reverse complement strand
GCTGTTTTGACGGAGCGGATCAACACTCCCAGCGTCTTTGCCTCTTTCACGAAGGATAAGGCGCCCAAGGGCAGACCTCTCTGCCATGAGCTCTTCTATTAGAGCCTCGATCTCCCCCAGACGCTGAAGAAGACTACGCTGAAGCGCCGAGATAGGTTCGATACCCATGTTGCGGAAACCTCTTTTGCAACGCTTTTGTGCAACAATAGGGCCTTAAAATCTAGTTAAATCAGGCTAGGGCTTAGCTTGACATGGTATGATTTAGGTGTTAGGCAAGAGTTCTTGCCTATTTGAGCGTTGCGCTTTTCGTCATTAGGCTGTTGCACTCCAGCCGAAAATTTCTATTTTGGATTTGTAACCCACCTGCGGCGTGCCGTGGGCTCAAAGGCCGTCTAGGACGCGAGTTCTGGGCGGCCTTCTGCTTGTCTGGATGACTCGTGGCACGCACTATCGTCTATATTGACGGATTCAACCTCTACTACCGGACCCTCAAGGGCACCCCTCACAAGTGGTTGGACCCGGTGGCAATGAGCCAGGCCGCTCTTCCTTCCACCAGTCTGATTCATCAAGTCAATTATTACACTGCTCGTGTTTCAGGCAGAACTGATCCGGGCGCTCCAGCTCGTCAACATGCATATCTAAGAGCGCTTTCCACCCTTCCACAGGTTCGGATTCATTATGGAAACTTCCTTGTCAGTAAAAAATGGGCGGGGCTGGTTCAGCCTCCAACCTTTCGTCCAATAATAACTCTACCGGCCGGAGCAAAGACCCCGGAAGTCGCTTATGTTTGGAAAACCGAGGAGAAAGGGTCTGATGTGAACCTGGGCGTTCACTTAGTACGAGACGCTTTCCTTGGCGCATTTGATATGGCAGCGGTGTTGACGAACGACACAGACTTGGTCGAGGCAATTAAGATAGTTACCAGCGAGATTGGTCTGCCAGTGACATTGCTTTGCCCTATAGGCCGTCCGGCAGAATCCCTCAAAAATGTCGCGACCAGCGTTCGGCACGTTGCTCCTTATGTTGGTCCCTGCCAACTCCCGAATCCTGTTACATTGCCAACAGGCAAGACGGTTTCGAAGCCATTGAGCTGGTAATTGCTTCCCGTAGCGGACCGGAAGTCGCGACCTGATAGTTAGCGCCACCGCTCACCAAATAAGTCTCCAAGCTGCCCCATATGTCCGTCTGGCGCTCTCTTGACAGCTGCTTCTTGCGCCCGATCGGCCATAAAACCTGGTCCGGTCTTCTTGTGCTGCGCCCATGGCGAGATGCTATTGGTTTCAATCTTTATCAGCGATAGTACCGCGCCTTCCTCGAGCAGTGCCGTGATCGACCGCTTGCTCCAGTAGGCAGCCAACCGCAGCCGCTCCACGAGTGCCGGATCCAGCGCCACGGTCACCCGCTGCCGGGCCGGCCGCCTCGTCCGCAGAAAGGTCCGCCAGTTCCGGTCGAACCACTGAGCGGCGCCCGTGGCCCCTTTGGTCTGGTTGCAGTCGCTGTGCAGCAGCTGGCAGTTCTCGAAGACGTCCATGCCGCCGCGCGCCAGCGGCTCGACATGGTCGACGTGCACGTCCTCCCCGAGGGGCTTGAAGCAGCCGGCGCAGCAGCCGCCTTGCTCGCTGTAGAGGATGGCAAGGCGGACGCGGCTGATCGGGATCCGAGCGGCGCGCCGCATGCCTAATGGCTCTCGCCGGAGGAGTTCTTTCGCATCCGTACACCGGCGCCGCCGCCGTTCTCGGGGATGAACTCGACGCCGGCCTGTTCAAGGGCTGCTTGAAGGGCAGCAAGCGTCCGCTCGTAAGGCTGGCGGATCCCTCGCTCGAAGTCCGCGATGGTTTTCTTCGCGACCTTTGCCGGACGCCGCCTGTGCCGCCTGGAGGAGCTGCGAGAAAGGATCTGCTGCTAGTGCTGCTGGTGCGCCTGCCGACGCTCTCGGAGGCGCGTTCGGATCGGGTGCCGCGTCCGACATGATGCCCGTGTCTGCGCTGGCGACCTGGTAGGGCGGAGGTGTGCTGTCCGCTGGCGGCGAGGACGTGGCAGCCATCTGCTGGTAGGCCGCGGCCACCTTGGGCACGTAAGCCTGCGTTTCCGCCGGCAGTGACGCCTTGCCAGCGAGATAGTCGTCAACCCGGCCAGGACCAGCGTTGTAGGCCGCCAACGCCAGATCCGGGCTCTGGTACTTGTCGAGCATCTGGCTGAGGTATTTGGCCCCCGCATAGATGTTCTGCACCGGGTCGCGCGGATCGGTGACGCCCATATCAGATGCCGTCCCTGGCATGACCTGCATCGGTCCCATCGCGCCGACCGGGCTGTCCGGCCCGTTGGCCTGCTGGCCGGACTCTACTTGAGAGACGCTGCGGAGGAACGCTGGATCCAGGTTCCATTCCTGCGCGGCCGCGTCATAGACGGGGGCGAGATCAGAAGCCATCGGGTGTCATCCCTGCCGGAGCGGTTGGGGCAGTCGGAGCAACGGCTACTGGGGCACCGCCGGGGTTGATCGCCATATCTGCAGTGCTGGGCGCTGCGGCAGATGCGCCCGTTGCAGCGGTTGGCGGCTGCGCCCATGCAGGCGGCGCCATCCAACCTTTGTTGACGGCGGTGGTGTACGTGTTCTGGAATTTGGCCAAGTCGCTCGGTGTCATGCCGGACACCAGCTGCGTGACCT
>CAXTEW010000354.1:0-2666 GCA_964243175.1 uncultured Acidobacteriaceae bacterium | reverse complement strand
CTTCATCGTGCGATGCCGCGCCCGACAGGTAGATCATCGCCAGCAGCATGAACAGATAAGCCTGGATCAGCGCGACCCCGAAGTGGAGCCCCAGGAAAACGATCGGCAGGCCACTCGGCACGATCGAGAAGAAGACCATCGTCAACAAATCGCTGGCAAACATGTTCGCGTATAGACGAACCGTCAGCGAAAGAACACGTGCCAGGTGCGAGATGATTTCAAGCGGCAGCATGAACCAGGCCATCCACCACACTGGTCCCAGGAAATGCTTGAAGTAGCCGACCGGCCCATTCACAAACAGACCCACGAGGTTGTAATACAGAAACGTCAACACCGCGAGGCCGAGCGGAACGACTGGGCTCGCGGTCGGTGTGTCAATACCAGGCAGCAGCCCGATCAGGTTGCACAGCAGGACGAAGAGCAGGATCGTCGCGACAAACGGCATATGACGCTGGTGGCCGTGGCCGATGATTGACTCACCCTGCTCGTCGACAAACTCGTACACGCTTTCCGCCGCAGTCTGCAGGGCGCCAGGCTTCTCGACCGATAGCGACGAGCGTACCAGCAGGAAAAAGATAAGCAGCAGCACAAACACGATCAGCTCAAGCGTGAGGGCGTTCGTGATCGGGGCTTTCGGCTGCGCCGGGTGGATGCCCAGATGTAATAGCAACGAGTCGATCGGGCCCGCAAACAGCCCATTCAGGTGGCGATTCAGCGCATCGAGTAGAAAAAGCATTCTTCCTTCGCCCGCTCCGAATATGACTCCGCGTTCCGGAGTCTCGACACAGTATCTACGAGGAGCGAACCAGTCGCGCTGCCTCGATCGACAGCGCGATCACGGCAAGCAGCAGTCCACCCAGCAGCGCATACACTGAGCCGTGGAGACTCTTCAGGCTAACATAAAGAACCGCTGCAGCAATCGCGAGTCGCAGCAGGAATCCAACTATGACCCGCGCACTGCCTACGTGCTGCTGATTATCCAGCTTGGCCATGATGACGACCATCAGCTTCTGCCACTCCCACAGGCTGCTGACAGAGATCGCGGCGCCAATCAGCAGCAGCACCGCTGTCTGCCAGCCCGAGGTCAGCAGCAGGATCGAGGCGAGCGCCAGCGACAGCACGCCGACCAGCCGCATGGAGCGCACCATCGCACGACGGAGGTGGGCATCGGTAAAGTCATCGACCGCCGGAAGCGGCGCTTCGGGAGAGCTCAATGCGTCCCCGCATCCCGGCCGCGCTGTTCTTCGCCCGTCTCGTCCATCGGGTTCGCGAAGCCGGGCCCTTTCAGCGCCGATGGATCGATCGCTGTCGCTGCAAGCAGGCTGGGCTCGGCGATCATGCGGAACAGCTGAATGAAGCCCGCGATCACGCCCAGGATCAGGCCGGCGATGTAGATCCAATGCTGGTGCAGCAGCCGGTCCAACCCTGCGCCGATCAGCCAGCCCACCAGCGCCGAAATTGGAAGAACGAACGCAATCTGGGTCAGCTTCTCTGCCTTGACCAGCGCCTGCATGCTGCCGCTGCCTGCTTTGCCGGGTTGCTTGCGGGATTGTCGCGAGGGTTGCGGGCTCATGGTGTGCTCCACCACTCTACCAAGCGCTGCAAGCAGATCGCGAAAGCGGCCTCGCGGAGGGGGACCGGGTGCAAGCGTCCCTAAGAGCTGGGCCATCCTCAGCAGAGAAACCGGGTCATCCTGAGCAGGGCGTAGCGGCGTCGAAGGATCTGCTTTCCTTCACTCGCACCTGTCAGGAAAGCGGATTCTCCGGCTGCGCCCAGGATGACGTTGTGTGTGGTGGTAGCGAGCACACGATCCATCGCGGGAACAGCGCACGATCGGCCTCGCCTAGAACCGCAGTGCCCGCGCTTTATACTGGGCGCTAACCCCACATCGGCAAGGACCCCCTCACGTGTTCGATTCAGAGTTCGAGCGCAGCCTCCATGCGCTCCGGCAGGACAAGCTGCAACAGATTGTGGCACTCGGCCAGCAGGCGTACCCGAACAGCTACCGAGCCACCCACACGGTGCCTGCGGTCTGGGAGCAGTTTGGCGAAGCAACCGGTGAAGCGCTCGAGGCCACACGCATCCAGGTTGCTGTTGCCGGGCGACTGATGACCATCCGTGGGCAGGGCAAAGCGGGCTTCGCTCACCTGCAGCAGGGCGGTCGCAGGCTGCAGCTGTACATCCGGCAGGATGCAGTCGGGGAACAGGGTTTTGCGCTCTACAGATTGCTGGATGCAGGCGACCATGTCGGCGTGACTGGGTACCTGTTCCGCACCCGCACCGGCGAACTAAGTGTGCACGTCGACACGATCACGTTCCTCACCAAGGCCATGCTGGCACTGCCGGAGAAGTATCACGGCCTGGCCGATGTGGAGCTTCGCTACCGCCAGCGCTATGTTGACCTGCTCATGAACACAGAGCTCGAAACCGGCGTACCCGGACAAGAGCAGCATGGCGAGCACGACAAGCACGCGACTCGCAGCGACCTGCAGACTGCCGCCGCAGAGGAAACAGCGGATCCCGGCGTGCCCGAACCTGCGGCGATCCGGGTGCGCGACGTCTTCGTCAAACGGGCCCAGGTGCTTCGGGCGCTGCGTCGCTTCTTCGATGAGCGCGGCTTCCTGGAAGTAGAAACACCCATGATGCAGCCCATTGCCGGCGGTGCC
>CAXTEW010000353.1:0-2675 GCA_964243175.1 uncultured Acidobacteriaceae bacterium | reverse complement strand
GTGGAGGCGAGGAGGCATAAGTGTCGGACAGTTCGTTTGCAGGGGCAATGCTTATCTCCCAGCAGCTCAGCTTCTATCGTTCGGTTGACCGGTGGCGTGATAACCGGGAGGCATCACTCCTGGCTGCAGATTATGCATTGATCCGTCAGCAGCATGGCGAGTTAGTGCGGCGGTACAACAAGTTAGCGGAGGACTTCAATAAGCTATATCGCTTGGCGTTGGAAAGCGAGGCGGAAGGTAAGAAGAGTGCAAGCCTCGTAAAAGAATTGATGGAAAAGAATAGTCAGCATGCTGCGGATTTCGAGAAGATGCAGCTCGATTACATTGATGCGGTGACGGCGTTGGCCCTTCTGCGGAAACGGGATCGCAGGCAAAACCCTGAGCTCTATCGGTTCAGCGACGATTAGACCGTTCGCAATTCAGACAGACATCATCGGCCACGTAACTCGGAGGCCGATGATGATAGGCTTTAAACACACCCTGTTGGTCCTTACCCTAAGCCTCGCAGCCTGCAGCAGCCCCAACGTCAAGTCTGCAAAGGACTACTCTGCCCCGCGGGCACCGGCAGTGCGCAATCCGCTCTACAACCCGAATGCCCCGTACGGCGAGGCCAACGCGACCTGGCAGGCACCGGTGTTCAACCGCGATGGCACTATCGTGAAGCCGGTGGAACCCGCAACGGAAGCTGGACGACCGGATTACGAGCATGCCCCTTGGGCGACCGGGGCAGACGGCGGCAGCCGCTTCGCGCCACCCGGTACCTTTTAATTAATCGCTCGGCTCAGGTAGCGGGTCAGACCCAGCATACGTGCCTGACCTCTTTGCCTCTCAGGCCGAAAGGAATCACCGGCCCAAGAAGCAGTCCACCGCCGTGGCAAGACGGCGGTGGACAATCGCTTTCAGCTTGGCAGGAAGGGCAGCGAAGTGCCCAGGTATTCCCGCCAGCTCGCCGTCCGACCCACCCTGATCTGGAAGTTGAGCAGTGCGTTGTAGAACGCGATCAGCAGGAACAGGCCGCTGAACGGCAGGAACTCCACCGTGGATACCAGCCGTGCCGTGGTCCACGGGGACGACAACGCCTGCCAGAGCCAGGCCAGGAAAAAGGCGCAGGCGAGCATAAACGAGGCATAGGCGATGCGGGCAGTCTGGCGGCGGCGCGCCAGCAGCCGCTGGTCGAACTCCTCAACAGACAGTCCATGCAGGGAGGCGGTCACAGCGCGGTCGAATGCGCCATCCTCCTCGGTGCGGAACCGGTCGTCGCGGCTGGGTCCGTGGCGGAGAAGAGTGGCGAGATCACCGATGAACGTGGCGCTGCGGCGAATGCGGCGGACACCCGCCCAGTCCAACGGCCCAGAGGCCAGCCAGCCCGCGCCGCGGGCTACCTTGCCCATCACGGACCGGCGACGGCGCGGCGGCTTATCAGGGTTGGGCGGCCGGGCGAGATTGAGAGGGATCGCCATGCTCAGCCCCCAATCGAGGACACGAGGGAGTCCATGCTGGACGGCATGCCATCGAGGCGGCCTTCGGTACCGTCCGGCTTGCGCCAGATGAATGTGGGCGTGCCCGTCAGGCCGATGGCCTGGGACACCGCCATGTTCCCCTGCAGGCGCGTAGCGGCGTCCGGGCTGGGAGGCCCAGCGACATCGCCCGCCTGCCAGGCAGTCACGAGGCGGTCCACAGGCTTGCTGAGCAGGGCCAGGGCGCTGCGGGTGCTCTGACCGCCATCCTCGTAGTCCAGGACCGAGAGGGGGATAACGGAGAGCTGGAGCTTGCCGCTGGCCACGTAGGGCTGCAGCGCCTGGTAGGCGCGAACCGAGTAGATGCACTGGGGATCGATCAGCATCCACAGGTGGGGAGCGCTGGCTGGGCCAACTGTCCCAAAAGCTGCTCTCTGCACCAGCGGCAGCGCAGGCGCGGTGATCGCTTGGGCGTCAGTGGCCGAGGGAGGGGCATCGCCGACCACAACAGTCGGGATCGCGCCGGGGATGTTGGCAACCTGGCCTTTTGTGAGGTCCTGGCCCGATGCGTCCCAGAGCACGCCAGGGATCAAGCGCTGCTCGTCAGGGGTGGCGTAGAAAATCTGGAACTGCGGCCCACTGCGAACATAGAAGCCCCGCAGGCCGTGCAGGGTGCCGAGTTCGACCAGGGTGCCACCAGCCAGCATCGACAGCTGGGCCGGGGTCAGCTCGGTCAGCGCCCCTGAGACGGCCGCGCCACCATCCAGCGTGACCTGGAACAGCATGAACTGATCCCCTGAGCGAGCCACCATTGAGTGAAGGGCATGCGACGTTCCTAGATCCAGGATCGTCGATCCAGAGGCCGAGATGTGCTTGACGAAGGGAAGAGTCAAAAGGGCGTCCGGAACGGGCTGGTCAGAATGCACCGGATCGGAGGACACGCTGGTCTTGTCCGAAGCCAAATGGATCGAAGAAGCAGGCGCACCTTGAGCAGACGCTGCAGTGCTGGTTGGTGCTGCTAGGGCGCAAAGTGGTGGTGCGGCGTGAGCAGAAGACACGCTCAGAAGAGCAAGGGCAACGAGACGGTGCATTCGAACCTCCATCAAGGAGGTTGCAGCTTAGGGTCAGGCGTTTGCGAACGGGTTGGGAGCCACTGTCGGTTTTAGAAGACAGTTGCGGTAGGAAGTGAGCGGGAACAACGCATTGCAAAAGTCTTCT
>CAXTEW010000352.1:0-2681 GCA_964243175.1 uncultured Acidobacteriaceae bacterium | reverse complement strand
CGTTTACAACCAACACCAACTGGCAGGCGTATACGCCAGAGTCCACCATGAGTTATCTAACGCAGATGCTTGGGCTGGCGACGCACAACTTCTGGTCCGCTGCTTCCGGCCTCGCATTGGCTATTGCGTTTCTGCGTGGCATCAGTCGTCGCGAGATGAAGACGCTCGGTAACTTCTGGGTCGACCTGACCCGCGCTACCTTCTGGGTCCTGCTGCCCATCGCGGCTGCGTTTGCCATCGTGCTTGTGTCACAAGGCGTCGTGCAGAACCTGCGCCCGTATGACACGGCAACGCTGATGGAAACGCAGACCCAGACCGGCGTCGATGGAAAGACCAGCACCGTAACCACGCAGACGATTGCGCAGGGACCCGTCGCCTCGCAGGAAGCCATCAAGATGCTGGGCACCAATGGCGGCGGCTTCTTCAACGCGAACAGCGCGCATCCTTTCGAAAACCCGACGCCCCTGTCGAACTTCCTGCAGATGCTCTCCATCTTTTTAATACCGGCCGGACTCACAGTGACCCTGGGCCAGATGGTCGGCTCGCCGCGCCATGGCTGGGCCGTCTTCGGCGCCATGTCGATCCTGTGGTTTGCCGGTACCTTTACCGCGTACTATGCCGAGTCGCAGCCGAATCCGCTGCTGCACGGTGTGACGCAGCAGCAGACTGTCACCCAGGCAGGTGGCAACATGGAAGGCAAAGACACCCGCTTCGGCATCGCGAACTCGGCCCTGTTCGCGACCGTCACGACGGATGCCAGCTGTGGCGCGGTGAATGCCATGCATGACTCCTTCATGCCGCTCGGCGGCATGGTGCCGATGATCAATATTTTGCTGGGCGAGGTTGTCTTCGGCGGCGTCGGCGCAGGTCTCTACGGCATGCTTGTCTTCGTGATCCTGTCAGTCTTTATCGCGGGACTCATGGTCGGTCGTACGCCCGAATACCTGGGAAAAAAGATCGAGGCGTACGACGTGCAGCTCGCGATGCTGTACCTGCTGATCTTTCCGCTCGTAATCCTGGGCTTCTCCGCGGTCACCCTGCTGGCGCCCGGCTTCGGCCAGTCCGCACTGACGAACCATGGCCCGCACGGACTGTCCGAGATCCTGTACGCCTACAGTTCGGCGACAGGCAACAACGGGTCGGCCTTTATGGGCTTGAACGCGAACACCAACTGGTATAACTCGACGCTTGGCATCGCCATGTTTGTCGGCCGCTTCCTGATGCTGATACCCATGCTCGCGATTGCCGGCAACCTGGCCAGCAAGCGCACCGTGCCGCCTTCTGCCGGAACCTTCCCCGTCACGACGCCGCTGTTCGCTATCCTGCTGACCGGCGTGATCCTGATCGTGGGTGCGCTTACCTTCTTCCCAGCGCTCAGCCTGGGCCCGGTGCTGGAACACCTGGCACTGCGCGCCGGGCAATCTTTCTAGGTCCTGTCCCACTTACCAGAGCGACTTACCGGAATCGAGTTCTTCATGTCGACCAGTTCTCAAGCCAAGCGTCGTTCCCTGCTCGACGGCGCAATCATCCGCCGCGCCTCTGTCGATGCTCTACGCAAACTCAACCCGACCAGCATGATGAAAAATCCTGTCATGTTTGTCGTTGAGGTAGGCAGCCTGCTCACTACCGTGCTGCTCATCACCGATCGCGTGCACGGCCATGGCGACTTTGGCTTTGACCTGCAGATCACCCTGTGGCTCTGGTTCACGGTGCTGTTTGCCAATTTCGCCGAAGCCATGGCCGAGGGCCGTGGGAAAGCGCAGGCGGACGCACTCCGCCTGGCCAAATCAGAAACCTCTGCGATCCGCATCACCAAGGGCGGGCAGGAAGAGATACCGAGCTCGCAGCTGCGCGTCGACGACGTGGTGCGTGTGACCGCGGGCCAGATGATCCCGGGCGACGGAGAAGTAATTGAAGGAGTGGCGTCGGTCGACGAGTCGGCGATTACCGGCGAGTCCGCGCCAGTTATCCGGGAAGCAGGCGGGGATCGCTCTGCCGTCACCGGCGGTACGCGCGTACTGAGCGACGTACTGCTGGTGCGCATCACGTCTAACCCGGGCGAAACCTTTCTCGATCGCATGATCGCTCTGGTTGAAGGGGCTGAGCGGCAAAAAACGCCGAACGAGATCGCGCTCAACATCCTGCTTGCCGGGCTGACCATCATTTTCCTGCTCGCCGTTGTTACACTGCAGCCTTTTGCGATCTACTCGCACGCGCCGCAGACTGTCTTTATCCTGGTCGCGCTACTGGTCTGCCTGATCCCGACCACGATCGGCGGCCTGCTATCAGCCATCGGCATCGCCGGCATGGACCGGCTGGTGCAGCACAATGTGCTCGCTACTTCCGGCCGCGCCGTCGAGGCAGCCGGCGACGTCAATACGCTGCTGCTCGACAAGACCGGAACAATCACCATCGGTAACCGGCAGGCTGCTGCTTTCGTGCCTGCCCCTGGCGTCACCAGCCAGGAGCTCGCCGACGCCGCGCAGCTTTCGTCCCTGTCCGACGAGACGCCGGAAGGGCGCTCGATCGTAGTGCTCGCCAAGGAGCAGTACCAGCTGCGCGGCCGCGACC
Organism: uncultured Acidobacteriaceae bacterium; assembly: GCA_964243175.1. Taxonomy (GTDB): domain Bacteria; phylum Acidobacteriota; class Terriglobia; order Terriglobales; family Acidobacteriaceae; genus EB88. The sequence continues at coordinate 110 of CAXTEW010000352.1, read as the reverse complement.
TGGCTGCCCTCCATGCGGACTTTGTTCCCTTCTCCGCAACAACGCGCATGTCGGGCATCGATCTGGAAGGCCGCTCCATCCGCAAGGGTGCTGTGGACGCAATCGCCCGG
>CAXTEW010000351.1:0-2692 GCA_964243175.1 uncultured Acidobacteriaceae bacterium | reverse complement strand
AGGCGCAGAAGGCGCTTGAAACGGCCTCAGTGCTCAGCGCAAAGGACGCGCGTGATGTGGTTGTATTTGCCGTAGGTGCGGCTTACTTCCAGGTGGTTGCAAGCGCGGCACGGCTCGCGACTGCGCAGGCGACGCTGGCCTCGGCGAGTGAGCTGGATGCGCAGGTTGCCGACCAGTATAAGTCCGAGGTGTCGCCGGAGATTGATGCGCTGCGCGCGAAGGTGGGTCACAGCACGGCCGAGCAGCGCGTGGTTGATGCCGAGAACGATCTTGAGAAAGACAAGCTTACTCTTGCCCGGCTTACGGGGCTTCCTCTGGAACAGACATGGACTCCATCGCGCAGTTACGAGTACACGCCCCTGCCGAACCAGGACACGGAGCTTTCGCGTGCGGTTGAAACGCGATCGGACGCGGCGAGTTTGAAGCAGGCCGTTGCTGCTGCGGAGCTCGATGTGCGTGCGAATCGCGCCGAGCGCCTGCCTGCTGTTTCGTTCGAGGCGAACTATGGCGGGGCCGGCGTGAACCCGGCGAATTACAACCAGGTGTACGCCGTGACCGGTTCTGTTGCGATTCCGATCTTTACCAGCGGCCGCATTCGCTCCGATGTTCACCAAGCGGAGGCGACGCTTGTTCAACGCCGCGCAGAGTACAGCGATATAGAAGGCCGCGTGGCCTATGACGTGCGCGTAGCGATGCTCGATGTGCACGCCTCAGAATCTGCAGTTAAGGTATCCGCGGATAACCGCTCGCTCGCCGAGCGGGCACTGACGCAGTCGCAGGATCGCTACAAGGACGGCGTCACCAACTCGCTTGAAGTGGTGCAGGCGCAGGAAGCCGTTGCTGCAGCTGAGGAAAACTATATCTCGAGCCTTTTCTCTTTCAACGTAGCGAAGATCGCGCTCGCCCGCGCGCTTGGGGCTTCTGAAACGCGCCTGGCCACCTTCTTCGGGCCGCAATAACTGAGTATCGACGGAACGAATGCACGCTTAGGAGGCTGACATGAGTACAGCGACAGAAGTGACCGAACCCCGCACTATCCCTGCTGCGGAGCAAGACAAGGCAGCACAGCCGAGAAACACAAAGCGGCTGATAGCCATGGGGCTTGTTTTACTGGCAGCAGTGGGAGGGCTGCTTTACTGGCTGCATGCGCGGCATTTTGAAACCACAGACGATGCGCAGGTCGACGGGCACTTCGCCGTGCTCAGCACGCGTATTACAGGCACCGTAACTTACGTAAATCCACTGGTGGAAAACGACCGCACGGTGACTGCGGGGACGCTGCTGCTGGAACTTGATCCGCGTGATTCCGAGGCCGCGCTTGAGCATGCGAAGGCCACTCTTGAGACGAAGGAGGCAGAAGCGCGGGCTGCGCAGATCCAGGTCCCCATCGTGAATGCATCTGCTTATAGTCAACTGCAGGTGAGTGAGGCGGCACGCCAGGAGGCCGCGGCAAATGTAACCGCGGAGCAGGCAAATCTACTCTCGGCGCAGCATCGCGTGCAGCTGGATGAGGCAGTCGCCGCGCGCGCAGAGCGCGATCGAGTGCGCTATGAGTCGCTGGTCGACAAGCATGAGATATCGCGCTCGTTTTACGACGCGCGCGCAACCGACGCTGCCTCAACCGCGCAGACGCTCGAGTCTGACCGCAGCGCAGTGGTCGCGGAGCAGCAGAAGATTGCGCAGCTACAAAGCCTGGAGCAGGAACGTGAGGCACAGATTACAAATGCGCGCACGGCGCCACAGCAGGTGCAAAACATACGCGCTGCGTCTAGTTCGGCACAGGGTGTGCTCGACGAGGCGCGAGCCGATGTACATACGGCCGAGCTGAACCTGAGCTATACGAAGATCTACGCCCCGGTCAGTGGAACAGTTGGCCATAAGACTGTCGAGCTGGGCCATCGCGTGCAGCCAGGGCAATCTCTGCTCACTGTCGTTCCGGTAGACGGCTTATGGGTCACGGCCAATTACAAAGAAACACAGATGCGCTTGATGCGTCCGGGACAGGCGGTAACACTCCACGTTGATACGTTCGACCGCGATTACCAGGGCACTGTCGAAGATATGGCTGCTGCCGCCGGGCCGCTGTTCAGCCTCTTTCCGCCGGAAAACGCGAGCGGCAATTACGTGAAGATCGTGCAGCGCTTTCCAATTCGTGTGCGCATCAACGACGGACAGAATGAAGACCACCTGCTGCGTCCCGGGATGTCAGTCGAAGCCTCAGCACGCGTGCGTTAAAGCGCGATTGAACGAGTAAGGAGGAGGCAGCATGGCAGACGCAATCATACCGCTCGAAGCACCGGCAACACCGCGGGTCATCCCTGCTGTCAACCCATGGTTTATCGCAGTGACAGTGACAATCGCCGCATTCATGGAGCTGCTCGATACCTCCATCGCCAACGTTGAGCTGCCGTATATCGGCGGAGGCCTGGGGCGCAGCTACGATGAAGCCACCTGGATTCTCACGACTTACCTCGTCGCCAATGCGGTCATCCTGCCCATGACCGCGTGGCTCAGCCGGTTGATGGGCCGCAAGACGTATTACCTGCTGTGCGTGGTGCTGTTCACCGTATCGTCGCTGTTCTGCGGGCTTGCTCCTTCGCTTGGCATCATGCTGCTCTTCCGGGTGGTGCAGGGGGTGGGCGGCGGTGGACTCGCGCCCGTGGCCCAGGCGATCCTTGTGGACACATTTACC
>CAXTEW010000350.1:0-2695 GCA_964243175.1 uncultured Acidobacteriaceae bacterium | reverse complement strand
GAGCTTGGGGTTCGGATCAACCGGCGTCAGGCCCTGGATATTGTTGTAGCCGCCGCGCAGGTAGAATACGCCGCCATCCGCGGGCAATTGCTTGTTCGCCACCGCTTCGGCAAAGTCAGACAACCCGTGCATGTGCGAGCTGACCTCCGGGTTGTTGGAGATATAGCCGAAGTACTGTGGCGCATTGTGGTGCTGGATGTAATCGGCATGGCTTGCAGTAGCGGTCGCGTCATTGAACTCATGATCGTAGCCCTGCTGGAACCAGCCCCAGTTGGTCGGCTTTACACCATTGCCGGCGATCTCGGTGATGTCTTTCTCGACGTCGGTGAGATCAGCCGCGGGCTGCGTGTCGCTCTGCACCGTCGTCTGGATCGCCGATCCCATGAACGACAGCGGCAATGTTGCGAAGGTCAAGTTGATTTCAGGATTGGCGGCCGGTGACATCGAGGGCTGTTTCACCGGCGCGGGTGTCGTATCCAGCTGCGATCCCCAGAAGGGGTCGCCATCGCTGACTACCGGCACACCATTCGAGCCCAGCGAGGTAAGTGCTTCGCTGGGATGCTTGACCCACTGCGTCTCACCCGACTGGCCTGCGATCATGGCCAGCGCATTCGGGGTCGAGGCCGAAAGCACCGTCTGGTGAAAGTCGTCGAACAGCGTAAAGCGATCCGCGTAGTTCCACAGGATCGGCGCCGTGTTGCAATCGACATGGCCCATCACGAGTTCGCCCATCTGCTTCTGCGCCAGCGTCGGCACCTTGGAAGGAACACCATTGGTGATGGTTATGCCTTCTTCGGTGATGGCATAGCCGTCGTTCTTCGTCACGCCCCCCTTGACGTCAATCTTGGTTTCGTATGCAGCGTGCGAGTGGTTCACCGAATCTGTATCCGCCGGGTACAGCGGCACTGTCTTGCCATTGACGTCGGTGACGGTCAGCGGGATCCGGAAGGGAGAAATGGTGCCTACGGTTCCATCCGTGTTCACGATCGGCTGGGTAAAGCCCGGCGTTTCCGCAGCCGACTGCGAGTAGATCCCGTTCGCGCCCGGATAGGTGCCGAAGTAGAAGTCATACGAGCGGTTCTCCTGGAAGAGAACGAAAACGTACTTGATGTTCTTCTGGATCAGGGCCAGCTTCTGCGCCTGCGTCAGCGGAGCTTCCGCAACGGTACTTACGACGTACTTCTGTACTGCGTCGCTTGACTTGGGGGCAATTGTAACCAGCGGGGTTGCATTCGTTGTCGCACTCTGCGCGAGCGCGAAGCCAGGCTGCATCATGGCCGCGGCAGCCAGCGACGCACAACCCTTCTTCCAAAGCCTATTACTCATGTCGAACCATCCTGTCTCGTTGCGTTGCGCTGTCTAGCGCATGCCCTCCAGCCAGGCTGGAAAGACCATGCGCCGGAAATCAGGCGCCACACGCTGTATAACTCGCCACTGTGACAATGGAGTAAAGAAGTCAAGGGGAAGCCGGTTTCCCGCGAACTCTGAAAGACCAGGGAAGAGCAGGTTACCCACCAGTGGCTATGGCTACCAGCGAGTTACCGCTCGCTGCGGAGCGAGGGACCGGACAGCGAACGAGTCGGGGCGCAGGATCTCGGACTCGCGGGGACGAAAGCGTGACGCAGCACACCCCGAAGCAGCGAGCGGAGCAGCCAGTGACCGCATAATGGCAGCGTGGCGGGTCGCCCCACGCGAACACAGCTGGCAAGACAGGCCAGCACCTATCGCTACGCTGGTCGCCAGGGCCTTGTACGGAGCGGGACGAACAGAGATGCCGCGGAGCACGGCAAACCTGCGGCGCCCGATCCCTGCGCCATCTCGACAACGGTAGCCGCCGCCGGGCGCGGCCTGGGAGCTTCCCGGGGTCGACGGAGCTCGCCCGGGCCGCCATCTTCGCAGCGCCTCCTGGGATCCTGCGGGTACCTGAGATCAATCCTGCTCGCAGGCCATGCTGCCACTGCCACCGGATTGCGCCGCAGAGCCTCCGTCCCGGGGCGGCAGGCTGCCCAAGGTACAGCTTCCTGGCAATCCCTTCACGGAAGCTCCGCTTTCGCCCAGCGGCCATCATCCCCCTACCTAGTCTCGCCTTATTCGCTCTGTAAGCTGCTGAGTTTCTTTGCTGCACGGATCCGGTGCTAGCGCGCCATGCCCTTATTTCAAAGTTATCCACGTCTTACTAGGGATGTTTCTTGGAAATCTGGGCCTCCCCCGTATCTTTCCAGCCTCGCCTCTGTTCCACTTGGGGAATAGCACCTTTGCCAATCCAGCGGTTCCCTTGACGCAGTGATGGCGAGAGGATTTTCTCCATGCGCGAGCCAGCTACGAATCCGTTTGACGCTGCGGCATTTCTCGCGAACGCCGGCCAGGGCAGGCGCATCTTCAGGATGCGGCCCAAGCAGGTCATGTTTGCGCAGGGGCAGCCAGCGAATACTGTCTTCTACCTGCAGGCGGGGCGCGCCAAGTTGTCTGTTGTCGCCAAGACTGGGAAAGAGGCGACGATCACCATGCTGGGGGCTGGCGATTTCGTCGGCGAAGAGTCAGTTGCCGTGGATATGGGCATGCGCATGGCGACCGCCACCGCGATCACCGTGTGTACAGTGCTGCGGATCGAGCGCGTCGAGATGTTGCGCGTGATCCATGCAGAACACGACTTCTCCGACCTGTTCCTGCGCTTTTTGCTGGCTCGCAGCATGCG
>CAXTEW010000349.1:0-2695 GCA_964243175.1 uncultured Acidobacteriaceae bacterium | reverse complement strand
CGGCAGAAAGATTTGGCAGGCAATGGTAGGACAAAGAATTCGCATCCGTCTCAAGGCCTATGACTACCGCGTCCTCGATACCTCTACGGGCGAGATCGTGGAAACGGCCAAGCGGACCGGCGCGCAGGTCGCGGGACCCATTCCGCTGCCGACCGTCAAGAACAAGTATTGCGTGCTGCGCTCGCCCCACGTTGACAAGAAGTCGCGCGAGGCGTTCGAGATCCGCACCCACAAGCGGTTGATCGACATTCTCGAGCCGACCCAGCAGACAGTCGACGCGCTGATGAAGCTCGATCTGCCAGCAGGCGTGGACGTCGAAATCAAGGCGTTCGAGAAGTAAGACAATCTCAGGCAACAGCGCCCTCGTCGTGAATGGGCGTAACAACCAAGATCGACACCGGCAGTGCGTGCTACCAACCGGCGCATGATGAGGAAGGAAACAAATGGCAGTGACAGGGATTTTAGGTAAAAAGATCGGCATGACCCAGGTCTTCGACGAGCAGGGCAATGTGCACCCGATCACGGTACTGCAGGCAGGCCCCTGCGTCATCACCCAGCTGAAAACACTGGCGCGCGATGGCTATGACGCGGCACAGATTGGACTCGTCGAGTTCGTCAAGGCATCCAAGGTGACCAAGCCGCAGGCCGGCCACTTCGCGAAGAACAGCGTAGCGCCTGTGCGCCTGATCAAGGAGGTCGGCGTTGAAGCCGTCAAGCCGGCGGCCGAAGGCGAACAGGCAGAGGTTGGCGTGAAGGCCGGCGACCGCGTTCTGGTCGATATCTTCGCCGATGAGAAGTACGTCGATGTGGTTGGAACCAGCAAGGGTCGTGGGTTCGCGGGCGTTGTTCGCCGGCATAACTTCGGCGGCGGTCCGAAGTCGCATGGCCACATGTTCCAGGTGCAGGGTTCGATTGGCGCTTCCAGCTTTCCGTCGCGTGTTTTCCCAGGGCAGCGCATGCCGGGCCACTACGGCGTCGATCGCACCACGGTCCGCAACCTGCGTATTCGCGGCATTGATCTAGAAGAGAACCTCATCATGGTGGAAGGCGCAGTCCCGGGCCACCGCGAAGGCTTCGTCCTGATCTCGAAGCCGAAGGCGCCGCCGCGCGAGCGCCGTGGTTTTGCCGGTTCGGGCACAGTCGATCCGCTGAAGGCTTCGAAGAAGGCCTCCGCCAAGAAGAAGTAGGGGACTGGCCGTCCAGGCAGCGGCGCCCTCTGGGCGCAAAACGAACAGATCCACTAAGCGGCTGACGCGCATGACGCGGGCTGCGAGAAGAGAAGACGATGGCAACTATCGATGTACACAATCTGCGCGGAGAAACAGTCGGCTCCTTCGAGCTGGCGGATGAGATCTTCGCCCCGGACTCGGTCAATGAAGGCCTGGTCTGGGAAGCAGTCAAGCACTTCCGTGCCGCGCAGCGGCAGGGCACCGCGGCAACCAAGAACCGCAAGCTGGTCTCCGGCTCCGGCAAGAAGTTGTGGAAGCAGAAGGGCACTGGCCGCGCGCGTGTTGGCTCGGTCCGCTCCCCGCTCTGGCGCCATGGCGGCACGGTGCACGGACCACAGCCGCGCTCCTACGACTACGCCTTCCCCCGCAAGAAGGTGCTGGGCGCGCTCCGCTCGGCCCTGGCCGCGAAGCATGCAGAAGGCAAGCTGATCGTGGTCGACACGCTGGTGCTCGCCGAGCCAAAAACCAAGCTGTACCGCGCTGCGCTGAACACGCTGGGCGCGCTGCGTACGGTGCTGCTGGTAGAGTCGACATCCGAGCTGGCGCCCAACACGATCCTTGGTGCACGCAACCTCGACCGCGTCGAGCTGCTGCTCTCGACAGAAGTGCACCCTTATGACGTCCTCAAGCATGACCGTGCGATCTTCTCGCGGTCGGCACTGGAAACCCTGCAGGAGTCGCTCCGCAAGACGGTTTCCAAGCGCAGACTGGCAGCAGTCGGAAAGAGACAGGTAGCCTAAAATGCCTACACTGCACACGACATTACGCCGGCCGGTGATCACGGAAAAGGGCCTGCAGGTCAAGGAGACAGAGTCCACCCTGGTCTTCGAAGTAGCCACAAAGGCAACCAAGACCGAGGTGAAGCAGGCGGTCGAGACCCTGTTCAAGGTCAAGGTGGCTGCAGTCAGAACGGCAAACTACCTGGGCAAGGAACGGCGCCGGGGCAAGTTCGCCGGCTTCAAGCCCGACTGGAAGAAGGCGTATGTGCGCCTGCAGCCCGGCGAGAAGATGCCAGAGTACGTCGATAGCCTGTAGTTAACGGTCGCGCAAGCGCATTGGCAGCAGCCAGGGCCACGAGTTAGAGCAGATTAGCAAGAGCAGCGGCATGCCAGCGAGCAGGCCGCGCCCGACGAGAAGAGCAAACGATGCCAATCAAAACGTATCGCCCCATCACACCGACGCTGCGCTTCAAGACGACGCTGGTGAATGACGACATCACGACAGACAAGCCGTACAAGCCGCTGGTCGTCGTCAAGCAGCGCACGGGCGGCCGCCGCAACGCGGGCGACCTGACCATGCGCCACCAGGGCGGCGGGCACAAGAAGATGCTGCGCCTGATCGACTTCAAGCGCGAGAAGTATGGCGTTCCCGGCAAAGTCGCGACGATCGAGTATGACCCAAACCGCTCCAGCCGTATCGCGCTGGTGGCCTATGCCGATGGCGAAAAACGGTACATCATCCAGCCG
>CAXTEW010000348.1:0-2708 GCA_964243175.1 uncultured Acidobacteriaceae bacterium | reverse complement strand
CACCTCCCGCCCACCAACCCCCCGACAAAGCAGGAGCCCAGCCATAGACGCCGCTTCCACCTTGTGCGGCGAACTCGGCGCTAGGGGCTTACCACACGTGGCAGGTCGCTTGCGGCATCATGGGCTGCCCGGTGTGGCAGCCAAACGCCTGGCCGAATGCTGCGAAGTTTTGGACGACACCATTGGTGCGGAACTCGCCCGGGGAATGTGGATCGGTCTTGATCATCTGCCGCTCCATATCCGGAGACTTGTTCTCGCACCAGATCTGCGCGTAGGCGATGAAGAAGCGCTGGTCCTGCGTGTATCCGTCGATCTTGCGTGTCCGCTCGGCAGCTGGTTCGGCCTCCAGCACCGTGTGCAGTGCCTGGTAGGCGACGCGCACGCCGCCATTGTCCGCCGTATTTTCCCCCAGCGTCAGCCTGCCATTCAGCGTCTCGCCCGCAAGCGGCGAGAATTTGCTGTACTCCTTGACTTCGCAGTCGGTTCGCTGATCAAACTTCGCACGATCCTCCGGGGTAAACCAGGCCCGCTTGTTGCCGAGCCCGTCAAAGCGGGAGCCCTCGTCGTCAAATCCGTGCGTCATCTCGTGGCCGATCACCGCGCCAATGCTGCCGTAGTTCACCGCGGGGTCCATACCGTACTGGTAGAACGGCGGCTGCAGGATGCCCGCGGGGAAATTGATGTCGTTGGTCGAGCCCTCGTAGTAAGCGTTCACGGTGGGCGGAGTCATGATCCATTCCCGCTCGTCCACCAGCTTGCCGATATGGTTTAGCTGGTAAGCATTGTTGAAGATGGAGGCACGGTGCGAGTCCGCAAACCAGTCTGCAGGCGTGACCGTAATGCCCGAGTAGTCGCGCCAATGCTCCGGGTAGCCAATCTTCTGCCGGAACTGGCTCAGCTTCAATGCGGCTTCCTTCTTGGTCGTATCTGACATCCACGGCAGACTCGCTATGTCTGAGCGCAGCGAGTCTTTCAGGTTCGCGACCAGCTCCTCCATGTTGTCCTTGGCCGCGGGCGGAAAGTTGACCCGTACCCAGTCCTGGCCCACTGCCTCGCCCAGTGCCGTGTCCGTGGCGTTGGTGCAGCGCTTCCAGCGTGCCTGCTCCTCTGCCTGGCCATCCAGCACCCGCTCGTGGAAGCCGAAGTGTGCTTCATCAAAGGGCTGGGAAAGCCGTGCTGCAGCGCCGTCGATCGTCTGGAAGCGCATGTAGTTCTTCAGCGCCGCGAGTGGTTCGTTCGTGATGACCGCGTTCATGGCCTTGAAGAAGGCAGGCTGTGCCACGTCAACGCGCTCGAAAGCAGGCGCTTTCTGTGCCTGGAAGAAGGCGCTCCAGCGGAATGCCGGGGCAAGCGCAACCAGCTGCGCAACGGGCATGGGATGGTAGATGTTGTCGGGGTCGCGCATCTGGTCCCGCGGCATGCTTGCTCTGGCCAGCGCCGTCTCGATCCGCAGCACGTCGGCTGCGGTCTTTGCTGCCTCGGCCGGATCCTCGCCGGCCAGCTTCATCAACTGGATGATGTAGTCGTGGTACTTGGTCCGGATCTGCGCCATGGAGGGATCCGTGCTCAGGTAGTAGTCACGATCAGGAAGCGTGATGCCGCCCTGGTACACCCCGGCAATGTAGTGGGTCGCATCCTTCTGGTCAGGCTCGGGACCAAAGCCCACGAAGCCGCCTACTTCGTACCGCGGGTCGCCAATCAGTTGCGCGATCCCTGCCTTGTCGGGCAGGGCCGCGATGGCATCGAGCGAAGGCTGCACCGGCTTGCGGCCGCGCGCATCAATCGCTGCCGTATCCATGCATGCCGCGAAGTACGTGCCGTACTGCTGCTGCAGCGGGGATTGCGGGTGCGCGGCAGCATCCCGCAGCTCCTGGTAGAGCAGGTACTGGTTGCGCTCGCTCACGACCGTGAAGCTATCCCAGGCAGCCTGGTCCGCCGGGACAGGGTTGTGCTTGCGCCAGTTACCGCACGAGTACTGGTAGAAGTTGGTGCAGGGGTCAGCGGTCGTGTCGAGCGAAGCGAGCTCGAAGATACGCATCGGTTTCGGAGCTACTGGCTCCGCTGTGTCGCTAGCCGCCGGGGCAACGCGCTGGGCCAGCGCCCGGGAACCCGGCTGCGAGTGGATCCACTCGCTGGAGGCAAGGGTGATCAACAGAAAGCACGTAGCAGGCAGGAAACGAAGCAGGGGTTGAAACAGCATCAGAGCGCTATCCTCCGCAGCGTGCATGGACAGCCGCCACGGCTAAAACCTACCACTCTTCCCTCCGAAAGCGTGCAGCGAATCACACCTGCTCTCGCTGATGCCGGCGGCGAGCTTAGAAAATCTTGACGTGGAAGGTCAGATACGTCTTCGGGTTCTCGCGAATCGCAGTGACCAGGTGGTTGGCATTCTCGATCATGTCATCCGCATGGTTGTAGAGGGCTGGGTTGCGAACCATCTGGCCCAGCGTCCCTTCGCCATTGTCCGCGCGTGACAGGATCGAATCCAGACGGGTCACCGTATCACTCAACTTGCTGGCAAACTGGGGATCTTTCGCAATGATGCCGAGGCCACCCTTGCCTGCATTGATGTCCGCCAGCAGCTGGTTCAGGCTGGTCGTCGATTGCTGCAGGTTGTTGTAAAGCGATGGATCCTTGATGAGCTTGCCAATGGAACCCTGCCCGGAATCAATCTGCGCGGTCACTGAATCGAGGTGCGCGATCGCGTC